>NZ_JBGQQW010000036.1:0-32381 GCF_045528485.1 Desemzia sp. FAM 23990 | reverse complement strand
GGTTTTAGGAACGTTCTTCCAAAAGATGGGCCAGCAAGCGGCGGAGCCGTGCGGTAGCTGACAAGTGTACAAAAATAGAGTGCCTAAACTAGCGGAGTAATAGGACGCTCGAGAAAAACTTGACACATACTTAGTTGCTTTCTAGGTATAAAATTTGGTAAGTTTATTCTGGTTGTAAATTACTTATAGTAATGGAGGAGAAAAAATGGCACAAATTAAACTAACACCGGAAGAGCTAAGAACTTCAGCGGTTAAATACACAAATGGTTCAACAGATATCGATAATGTATTATCTATTTTAACCTCAGAGCAAGAAACGATTCGTGAAAATTGGGAAGGTACAGCATTTGAAAGTTTTGACAATCAATTTACGGAGCTAAAACCAAAAATTCAAGAATTTTCACAATTATTGCAAGATATCAATACTCAGTTGAATTCAGTAGCAGATACTATTGAACAAACGGATCAAGATATTGCTGGGAAAATCGGATTCTAAATCGATAATGTACTTAATTTTAAAAACCAAAGGGAAGGGATGAGAATTCCCTTCCCTTTGGTTTTTAGTCTAATTTGGAAAGGTGAAGGAAACGGATGGAAGAAAAAAAGGGGATCTGGTTTAAAATTGGAGGAGCACTGATTGTTTTTTCAGTATTGATGTTTATGCTGAACCATCAAATACAAGGCAAAAATCAACAAAATGAAACAGCTGGTGATTCTACAGATAAAGTATCTATGGATGTTAAAGGTAAGATGGACATTGCTATTGTCAATGAAGATGAAGGAACGATCGTCGATAATACATCTTATGACTTGGGATCTAATTACATAAAACAAGTAGAAAAAAATGAGGATTACAATTGGTATGTCGTCAGTAGAGGGAGTGCGGAAACTGGTTTAAATGAAGGCTCTTATCAGTTGATGCTGATTATACCGAATAATTTTTCAGCTAAAATATTGGATTTGAAAGATGCAAATCCAGAAAAAGTCTCCGTTCAATACAGAGTGAATGCGAATGGAAATGGTGATTTAGAAGCAGAAGCCAATCGTGTAGGTCATGAAATCGTGAATGGATTGAATCAACAATTAGTAGATGTCTATGTAGCGACTATATTAGTGAATCTGTCACAAGCACAAAATAGCGTTCAAGAAATAGTAAACGGCAATAATGGCAATATGTTTTCATATGAAGATCAAGTGTATGGGACTGCTTTGAATTTCGAAAATGCGATTCCGACGATTAAAACACATACGGACACAAGCCTTCAAGGAAACGAGCGATTGACAAATACGCTGATTGAAAATACAGAAGGATTTACTGAATACAGTCAATCCTTGATGGAATACGATTCTCAATTAAAGGAATATGGTGCAACTTTGGAGAGTGACTCAACTTCTTATGCTGCTTTTATGGAGCAATTGATGAGTATGGATGCCAATTTATTAAATGATGAAACACAAAATCTATTTCAATCCATCCAAACTTCCAATCGTCAATTACTCGCCCAATTCCAACAACCTGGACCGATCATGTTGGCGGAAAATCAATTTGATACCTATGCCAGCGAGTTTACACGATTACAGAATTATATGGATGAAATGAATGGAAAAATCACGGAGCAAGAAGAACTAATGGATCAACAATTGGCATCTGTGAATACATTTGTGGACAAACAACTAATGGGATATTATAAAAAGGATGGGACTATCAGCCTAAGGGACTTCCTGTCATTACATGAAAATGATAAAGAAACCAATGCGTTTATGAAAGAGATAGCAGCGAATGAAGCTCTTCATCAACAAAGCGTATTGAACAAAATAGCTTCCTTACCGTATTTCAGTATTAAGGATGGAGATACAAGAGCTCAATTAACCTTAATTGAAAATGAAGAAACGATTCGTTTGATTGATTCTATCAACAAGCAAACGGAGTACCTGAAAAGTTTCAGTACTAGCCCAAATGAAGAAGCAAATACACTGAAACAAAGAGTAGCAGCTGCTTATACAGCTTTGAGTCCATTTGTAACCAACAAAGAAGAAAAGACTTTTTCATTTGAAATTGACAATAGTGATGGGAAAATTGAACCTGGTAGTAAAATTACGGTCGATTTCCCAGATGGAGTTTTGGGTTCGTGGTCGGCAGAGGACCAAACTGTTGGTGGCAAAGAAATGATTGTGATCAAGGGTTCTTATACTATTAATAAATTGCCTGAAGACCAAACGGAAAAGCAGCAAATTGTAGTAGAATTGCTTCAAGAGCCAATAAAATCAACCCCTATTTATGAAGAATCAAGGGAATCTGATAAAGGCGATAAACCAAATGCTGAATCTAGCACAGAAACTGGCCTAGAATCTCTTTTAGAAGATAATCAGACTGAAGCTGGAGAAGAGAAGGGAACATCCACAGAAAAAGAAATAGAGCCGGATAAGCCTATCATAGGTTGGGAAGAAGGCAGAGCTGGAGTTCGTTACGTATTTTATGAAGAAATTGATTATTATTCTGACTTAGCAGGACAGGATTACCGTGAAGCTCTAAATAACTACAGTGAAGTAATAGGTGAAGTCAAACAAGTGTATCAAAATGTATTTGAGCAGATCGGTATCACAACAGATAGCGTTAATGAACCTGTTTTTGATGCTTATACCAAAACAGCAGAAGCGTTTTTAGATCGTGATGTGAGAACGTATCTATCAGATATTGTGACCTACACGCTGACAGCTAATTTGACCAATTACCGCACATTAGCTGAGCAACAAATTAATGCGCGGTCAACAATGAATCATTTGACGCAACAAATACCTGTTCTGGCAAATAAATTGGTGGATATCCGCACAACAGCACAGGCGAATTCAGAACAGATTGATGTGCAATTGCAGTTATTGTCCAACTGGCAAGAACAAGCTCAAAATCTGACGGAATTAGGAACAGAAAGTGCACTGGACCAAGAATCTAGTTCAGCAACAGCTGAAGATATTCATTCTCAATTAAGTCAGTTGCTGCAAACTAGCGGAAGTTTGATGAGCAATTCTGAAAATACTGTGGAAATGGCTAATTCAGTAGCGGATATTTTCCAAGATTTTGATGCAGATGTATCAGTATTGGCATCAAGCAGCGAAGAACTGTCATCAGATGCTGCCGGTTTAATGAGTCGTTTCCAAGAACAAGTGCAAGAAAATAATGATTTTGCTGGTGGATTTGTGGAATTGCTGAAAAACACACACAACAATGGCGTGTTGAATGAAAATGTCATGAACTTCATTGCTAATCCAGTTGAACAAGACTTCAAAGGTTCTGTGCAAGCAGCGGAAACCGTGAATCCATTTAGTTGGGTATTGATGGCCTATGGTATTTCCTTATTTGCGGGGTATTTAGTGGCTGCAAACCAATTAGTCTTTTTGAAAAAAGATGATTTTGATGAATCAAATGGAGCATTCAAATTAAGAGCTTATCCATTAGCGATCGTAGTTGGTTTGAGTGCAGTTATAGGTGTGATCGAAGGAATCGTTAGTGGAAATGTGTTGGCTATTCCAGTTGATTATATGCTGCAATGGATTTCATTTATGGTGTTGATCAGTGTTGTGTTTGCCTTATTGAATTATGGATTGATCAAGTTATGGAAAAACATTGGATTGGGAATCAGTATTTATTTCTTGATCAGCTATGTTTTTGTGACCGAAATGATAGGAACAGTCAATAGTTTAACGGGCTTTGCGGAAACTGTTCGTAATGTGAATCCGTTGATGCTAGGAGAAAGAGCTTTACGGGCAGTTTTAAGTGTTCAAAGCAGCGCTGGATATGTGACTGGATTGATCTTGATCGCTATCATTTTAACCGCATTATTATTAGTCATTAAAAAGAAAACACCTAAACAAGAGGTGGTATAGAGATGAAAAAAAGAAGTTGTTTTCTGCTGGGGGTTTTAGGAGTATGGTTGTGTTTATATCCGCAAGAAGTTTCAGCTGAGGATTCTTCCGATTCAAGAAGTGTAAACATTCAAGTAGATCGTTTAGAAGGCGGGCCTGAATCGCGTTCGAACTTTTCAACAAATAACAGCGCCTTGTTTCACTTAGAGGATACGCAACAACTGCATGAATACAAAGAGCAGCAACAAGCCTTAAGAAACCAGCAGGCCGACAATTTATTTACCAAACCCATCAAAGACACTACTCATGATACAATTGAAAAGATAAACTTGTTTACTTCTCAGATAAATGCCAGCTCTTCAACAAGTCCAGCGACTGAAATAAACTTTCAGTCGCTGGCGCTGGCTAATTTAACTGAGAACAACTGGTTCTGGTTGATGGTTGTTCTGGTAGTATCAGCAGCACTTTTAGCTTCATATCAAATGTATAAGAGGGATAAACATGCCAGATACTGAACACATTAATATCACATTGATGTTAAAAAACGGAAATCAAGTTGATTTACGCATTCCTATTTTCATCAGTGCAGCTGCATTAGTGCACCAAATGGAATCCATTTTTCATTTGGAAAAGAAAGAAGGCATGAAGCAAATCAAAGTCCGTACAAAGGGATTGGTTTTAACAGAAGACCAACAGCTTTATGACTATCCGATAACGGATGGAGACATTATAGAAATTATCTAAGGAGAACCGCATGGAGCAAACAGAAAACAACCCACAGTCTAGGACAATCATGTTCGACAATGCTGAATTCGAATACCTGAAAACCAATCAGGAATGGACAGTTGCGCTGATCAAATCAGCAGCCAATTTAAAAAATGAGCAACAGTTAGCGGTTTTAAAAGTGCCAGAACCGTATTTTCTGCCGTGTACATATGAAGTGACGGAAGATAAATTACTGTTTCATTATGCTATCGAGCGTCCTGGTTACACCACCCAAGACATACAAGCATTGGACAATACGGATAAATTAAAAGCAGTAGTAAATTTGTTGTCTGTTGAACGATTCAGCTCATTTCCGTATACTTTTTTCTTACATCCAGAAAATATTTATTATGATTACAATTTGATTCCTTCTATTGCTTATCGGGGGATCAAAGAGCAGATGCCGCCGACGGAAATGAATGACGTTTTTTTATTGCGCAATTTAAAAAGCTATATCATCAGTCTGTTTCAGACACAGTACAATTTTACAGATCTGTATGAAGGGAATTTGGAAAATATAACAGGCAATGAATTTATTATACACATCAAAAATGCGGAAACCTTTAACCAATTAGCCGAGTACCTTAAACAGATATACCACCAAAAAACGCAGGAAGACAAACTGAAATATCAAAAAGTAGATAAGAAGAAATATACATGGTCACGACAATTGTCCATTTGGTTCGGAGCGGCCTTGGTTATTGCTCTAGCTGCCTTGATTTATTTTGTCTTTATCCGCAGTCCTTTTCAAAATCGCTTATTACAAGCAGATGCTTATTTTGTCCAAAATAACTACTCAGAAGTGGTTTCGACATTAAATCCAGTGGATCACACTGATTTACCGGTCACACAAAAGTACATTTTGGCTTACTCAGTAGTGCAAGGTCAGAATTTTAATGAAGAGCAAAAAAAAGTGATTTTGAACAACGTCAGTTTGAAATCGGATACCAACTACTTAGATTTTTGGGTCCATATTGGTCGCGGCGATTTTGAAGAAGCGATCGATGTGGCGAAAAAGATCGGCGATTACGATTTGATTTTATACGGTTTGGTTCAAATTCGGGAACAGATCGTTAATAATCCAGATTTAACGGGAGAAGAACGAGAAGAACAATTGAGTCAGTATGAGAACCAGTATGATGAATACACGAAAGAAAGAGATTCTATTCTTGATGAAAGCACAGAGTAAGAGAGACCAACGTATAAGAATACGGAGTAAGGAAGGTGTAACCGGTGGAACAAGTGAAATACCAAGAAAAAAGAACTAAACCGCTTAGTCTGATCGTCTATGATTTAATGGAGAGGTATCAGTTTGATATTGCGGCAGAAGAAAAAGAAAATGCCTATTCCATTTCGTTGGAGGAAAAAAGATTTTCTACCTTGAACCGCTTATTTCTGGATGTGCCATTAGGGCCTATTCATGTTATTGGCAGACGAGTTAGGGTCCAATTCAATGAAGAAATCATAGAAGGACAGCTGAATGAGTGGATATCTCTTCCGATAGATCAAGGAGAGATCCAGTTTTATTTAGGGGACCAACTGCCGCAAAAACGATATGATCTGGCTACTAAAAATACCTTATTGATCAGTCCGCATCAAAATGCAGATATCCAACTGGCAACTCCTTCGTTAAAGGCTATTTTTAAAAGAGATGATCACTCTCAATGGTGGTACGAGTTGCTTGAAGGTTCTTTATACGTAAACAATCGTCTTGTCCAAGCACAAACAGGGGCCATCGAATTTGGAGACGAAGTAGCTTTTCAAAATCATAAACTCAAGCTGGTCAAAGATGAATTGCAAGTTCGGAAATCTGAGTCTATGCAAGTAAACTTGCAAGAAGTGGTTTTCTCAAGGTATGAGTATCCAGAAGATTATCCTGACTACCATCGGTCACCTAGGATCATTTACCGCAATCCGGAAAAGAAGGTAGAAGTAAAAGCTCCACCTCAACTGCCTAAAAAGCCGTCAGAACAGTTGTTAAAGATTATTGTGCCGCCATTGGTCATGGTGACTTTACTGATCATGATCAGTATTTTTCAACCAAGAGGGTTGTACATTATCATTACTTTAGCGATGTCCTTGTTAACAGCTGTTTTTTCTATCCAACGTTATTTCACGCAAAAGCGCGAGTATCGAAAAGCGCTGGAAGAAAGAACGAATACATATCAGAGCTATTTAAAAGCGAAAGCCAAAGATTTGTACCACGATAAAAAAGAACAAGAAAACGGACAACACTATCATTACCCCTCCATCAGTGAGATTGAAGAGTTGACCGTCAGCATGAACCATCGAATTTATGAAAAAACACCAAACCATTTTGACTTTCTGCACTACCGTCTAGGATTGGGAAAAGTTCCGAATTCTGTCGATTTGACTTACTCGAATAAAGAAAGAGAAAAAAAATTAGACGATTTGGAGACACAAGGCTATCACTTATTTGAACAGTACCAGTCCTTAGACCAAATGCCGATCACGGTCAATTTGACTGATGCACCGGTGGGCTATATCGGTCCGAGAAAATTGGTTATCGAGCAGCTGCAGTTGCTGGTCAATCAATTGGCTTTTTTCCATAGTTACCATGAAATCCAGTTTATTACCATTTTTCCGGAAGAAGAAAAAGAAGACTGGAATTGGATGCGCTGGTTGCCGCATGCAAAATTAAGCGATACTAATGTACGAGGATTTGTCTATAACCAACGCAGCCGGGATCAAGTATTGAACAGCTTGTACCAGATCTTGAAAGAGCGGAAGAATGCGCTGGATGAGAAGAAAAAAGCCGATGACGGTTCATTGTTCAGTCCGCAATATGTAGTGTTGGTCACGGATGAGAAACTGATCTTGGATCACATGATCATGGAATTCTTTGATCAAAATCCATTAGCTTTAGGATGCAGCATCATTTTTGTGCAAGATGTTCTAAGTTCATTATCGGAGAATGTTCAAACGGTTATTGACATTCGAGATCGAAATACCGGAGTTTTATTGATGGAAAGTGGAGAATTGAAGAATACACTGTTCCATTTAGACCATTTTCCAGATTCTTTCGACAAAGAACGGATTCCGCGCAAATTAGCACCGTTAAAGCATTTGCAAAGCATTAAAAATGGCGTTCCGGATACAGTGACCTTCTTGGAAATGTACCAGGCTAGTCGTTTTGAAGACCTAGAAGTTGCCAAACGTTGGCAGGAGCATTCACCGCATAAAACATTAGCAGTGCCAATCGGTTTAAGAGCTATGAATGATCCAGTACAATTGAACTTGCATGAAAAAGCACATGGACCACATGGATTGATTGCAGGAACAACAGGATCAGGAAAATCGGAGTTGATCCAAAGTTATATCTTGAGTTTGGCTGTCAATTTCCATCCACATGATGTAGCATTTTTACTGATTGATTACAAAGGTGGAGGAATGGCAAATCTATTTGCTCATTTACCGCATTTATTGGGAACGATCACCAACTTGGATGGCAATCAAAGTTTAAGAGCGTTGTCTTCCATCAAAGCCGAATTAAAAAGACGGCAGCAATTATTTTCATTGAACAATGTCAATCACATCAATCAGTACCAAAAACTGGTCAAAAATGGAGATGTCTCTGAACCATTGCCCCATTTATTCCTGATCAGTGATGAATTTGCGGAATTAAAAGCCGAGCAGCCTGATTTTATGAAAGAATTGGTTTCTACTGCTCGTATTGGACGTTCGTTAGGGATTCATTTGATATTAGCGACCCAGAAACCTACCGGAGTGGTAGATGACCAGATTTGGAGTAATTCACGCTTTAAGATCGCATTGAAAGTAGCGGACCGTGCAGATTCTATGGAAATGCTGCGGACGCCAGATGCCTCTGAGATCACTCAAGTTGGCAGAGGATATATGCAGGTGGGAAACAATGAAATCTATGAGTTGTTCCAAAGTGCTTGGAGTGGTGCTGATTATCTTCCAGATAAAGAAACACAGCACATTGAAGATCACACCATCTATATGGTTAATGATTTAGGACAATATGAGATATTGAACGAGGATCTAAGCGGGTTAGACTCTGTTGAAGAAATCAAACAGCTCCCTACAGAATTGGATGCTGTGATCGAAGGTATCCAAAGAGAAGTATTCAAAGAAAAAATCAAACCGATTTCAAAACCTTGGCTGCCTCCTTTAAAAGAGCGAATCTATGTAGAAAACCTGCATGAGGTTCAATTTGAGGAAGAATGGGCGAAGAAAAAAATGCCTTTGAAACCAGTCATTGGGATGATCGATTTACCGGATAGTCAAGAACAGCAAACCCTGCAATTGGATTTAAGGAAAAATGGACATGTATTATTGTATGCTAGTCCAGGGTATGGAAAGTCGACTTTTTTACAAACGATCCTCTTGGACTTAGCCCGTTCACAAAATCCAGAACAAGTGGAGATGTATTTATTGGATTTTGGAACAAATGGTTTGTTGCCACTAAAAGATTTGCCACATGTGGCCGATATATTCAGTGCAGACGAACACGAAAAAATCAGAAAATACATTACCCGTATGACTCAAGAGATCAAGCGACGGAAAAAATTGTTGAGCCAGTATTCAGTAGCTAATATGGCGTTATATGAAGAAGTCAGCGGGAAAAGTGAACCTTCTCTGTTGATTGCGGTAGACAGCTATGAAGGAATCAAAGGATTTCCGATCGAAGCTGAATTTGAAAGTCATTTGATCCAATTAGCCCGTGAAGGAGCCAGCTTGGGAATCCATATCGTGATGACCGCTGGAAGACAAGCCAATATTCGAATGAATTTATCGGGCAATATCAAGCAGCAATTTGTGTTAAAACAAAATGCGGATGACGAAGCGAGAATGATCGTCGGAAGAACTTCACTGACCATTGATGATACTCCTGGACGTGGTTTGGTACGATTAGAGAAACCTGAGTTGTTCCAAGTAGCTTTGCCGGCTAAAGGAGAAAGCAGCATAGCTTTGATTCAGGAAATACAAACGGAAGTGAAGCGCATGAAGCAAGCTTGGAAGGGTAAGCTGCCGATTCCTATTCCAATGGTTCCAGACGAACTGCTCGTTAACGATTTTGTGTCCAATCCAATCGTGGTCGAAATGTTAGCTGAAAAAGAAACACTCGTCGTTGGGCTGGACAGAAGCACTGCTTTACCGATAGGATTTAAACGCAACGAAAAAGTGATCTACTTAAGTTCGGGAAGAATGAAATTAACGGAAAGCTTAAATTCATTGCTGCAAATCGTTAAAACGACTGAGCAGCGAACGTACATCATTGATCATTCCAGTATGCCATTGTATACACACCGCCAAAGTGTCCAAGCATATGCCACTACAGACCAAGAGATCGATTATGTCATTGAACATGTTTTAGAGATTATAGCGGAACGGGAAGAACTGTATTTCAATCAATTCAAACAAGATGCTGCTCAGAACATGAAAGACTTCCATTTAGACTTTACGCCGATCATGTTGGTCATCAATGACTTAAGTGCGATTTACGACAAATTGGATACAGCTGTGAAGCGGAAAATCGATCAACTAGTTGAACTAGAACACAAATTAGGGATCACGATTGTTTTTGGTGCAGAATTCAGTACTTTCAATCGCGACTATAATGATTTGGCGAAGCGATTGAAAGCTACGAAAAATGCGGTCATAACGATGAGCTTTTCAGAGCAAACCATTTATGCACCGGCCGTCCGGATTTCTCGCGAAAAACCATTAGAACAAGATGAAGCCTACTTGTATCGTGAGGGAAATGTTCAAAAAATCAAGTTCCCAGTAAAAACTTCGGAGGGGTAAGATGAATAAGGTAAATGACTTAAGGATAGAAATCAATCAATATCCATACATGGACAATAAGCTTTATGTTTCACTGGGCATTCATGCCGGTTTCGCCTATAAAGAGTATATGTTGCTGAAAAATAGATCTAAGCGAATCACATTAAACCAAGCCAGTGCAAATGTTTTTATGGAATATATGCGCTTGAAAACAGCTCAAACGATGGGGAAAATGGTGCGGACGAATACGACAACAAATGCTTCTGTACTGACCTTTTTTACGACCGTTTCGACTTTTGATAAAGATATCCAACAAATCATGGATCTCTTTTATGAGGGAGATTTTGATGAAAAACTATTTGTAGAAGCGAAAGCCAATTGTGTAGCTAATTTTCAAAAGAACTACCAGGATATCGAATTTCGGGCATATACTAAATTGATGGAGTTTTCAGATCAACGCAAGGGATTTGATTTTCACCAATTTACTCAGGCAATCCAAGCGATCCAGTCAGCAGACATAAGACAATTTAGGGAAATGTTTGTGAACTATCCGAACACGTTTTTATTGATCAATGGCCATACAGATAAAATAAAAGAAGCTGATTTTTTCTATCAACTCAAAGAAACCAAAAGGCCGGGAGATGTATTTGTTCCTTCCATTCATTTGATAGGTGATGCTCCTGCTCAAGACCGACACTTATCTGCAATGGATAAGCAATCCTATCGCACTGGTGCTATGCACTTTGACTTTGATTCAGAATCGATTCCGGTACACGATCGTTTTGCTTTATTGCAATTGATCGGGCATAGTTTATTCAAACATCATTTTGCAGTTAGTGTAGATGCTTTAGATGCCAGCATACTGTACAAAGATTTGCCTTTACTAGAATACAAAGATAAAATAATAGTATCTTTAACTGAAGAGAATGTAAAAGAAGCCTGTTTGTCTATACAGGAAGAAGTGGAATACATGCTTGTCGAAAAACCGTATCAATTCAATGCGCTGTTTGCCAGTTTATATGTGAATGGCATTGATTTGATCAAGTATTATGTCACCATTAAAACGTATCGACCTGAGTTTATCAAAAAAATCATGAAACTAAATCAAGAAGCCATTACTGAATGCCACATTAGGCTAGAACAAGGAGCGAGTGTGAACTATGTCTGAAATATTGATCGACCCAGAAAAACTTCAAGAAGAGATCGCCGGTTTTAGAGAAGCTACTGAGGTGATCGATAGTTCTCCTTACTCAACAGAAAAGGGAAACTTGGATTTGGCAGCAGTCAATAAGTATGTGGATGCTCTAGATCAAATGAATACAGCAATGACCAACTTTAAAGCGTTGGCGGAGAATGATATTCAGAATTTGGAATTTATTCGAGCAGACTGGATGAATGTAGACCGTGATTTAGCAGGAATGACAATTTGGGACAGAGCATTTGGTTCAAGCGGTTCATAGTGGGGGTGCACATATGGCTTTATTAAATAACGAAGAGATTGAAAATCTGGCAACAGAAGCAACAGATCAAGCTTTAACATTGGAGGACTTATTTTATACGCAGTACAAAAGTGCCTATGTGTTGACAGAGACAACGAGTTTTAAAGGAGCAGCAGCGGATAGTTACAAACAATACATTCGACTATCGACGATCCATCACATCAATATGTTTATGAATATACTAGAAGAAATAAAAACAGCCATCAATGAAATCAAAGAGGCTTATTTAGGTTTTGAAAGTGATGCGAATGGGAAAGTAGCAACGGATGATTTAGAGTCTGCTGAGCAGAGTGTAGCGAGAGAGCAGCGAAATACTTCGGCAATCACAACGCGGGTAGAGACGTTGAATACCCGAGCTGCTGAATACATTCCAGTAACAGATATCCAAAGCAACACGTTGGATACCGATTTTCAAGCCGTATTGGTATTTTTAACGGACACGGTCTATGGCTTATCTGAAACAGATGACACTGCTTTGGCAACAGCTGAATCCATTTATGAACGGATTCAAGAGTTGACCAACAGCATCACGAATATTTCAGAAAACTATTACGACAGCCAAGGAGCTATTGCGTTAGACCGAGTGGGCAATATAGCCAATGAATCGTGGTACAAAACAGAACCTACCACAGCTATCGACAACAAATTGATAGAAGATCCGTTTTTCTACACGGCTGATTCCCAAGCGATTGGAGAAGGACAATGGGCTGCTGGGCTGGCAACAGACACATATATCGCAGCCGGATATGCACTGCCAAATTACAGTTATCAAGCGGGAGTAGACAATGGAGTTTATTCAGCTTCCGGAGACGCTGCCCTCATTGAAGGAAATGTAAATGCAGAACTAGGCGGAATTGCTGAAGCTAACGTGGTGGGAAGAGGCGGCTATGCCAATGGTACAGCTGAATTCGGATCGCTGATAGGTGAATCTGATAAAAGAGGGATTCACCTTGATGGAGAAGTTGGTGCAGCTGATATTCAAAGTAGAGCAAGACTTGGCAATGACTTGTTGAATGCTGAAGGAAGAGCAGGAGCTGAAGGAGCGACTGCGGGGGGAACTGTATCGGCTATGTACGAGGATCAAAATAACTATGCAGCCGGCCTTAGAGGAGATGCATCTATCTGGGAAGCATCGGCAAGTTTAGGTTTATCTGCCTTTGATATTGAGATGGAAACGAAAGATTCAAACGGAAACACAATCAAGGACAAAGTTTCATTATTTGGAGCAGATCTCGAGGCTTCTGGAGGCTGGAGCGCAGGTGCAGCAGCTTATATCGAAACACAAAATGTATCTGAATTTGGACCATTGAATCTAAATGCTACTTCACTGGAACTAGGCGGAAAATTAGGTTTAGGACTGAACTTGAAACTCAACTTCCCCACATTTACGTTTGATTTTCCTTGGTGATCAAGACCTATTTTAACAGACAACTAATCAACGAAAGTGAGTGAAAGTATGGCAACCGATAAAGCGATCCAGCTTATCCTACCAAAAAGTTCCAAAGCAGAGAAACCCGAAAACAATCCTATTGTGGCTCTTGCGCAAGAGTACTTGGACAGCCTATCGGATATTGGAGTTGCTGGACTGTTTAATTTAACGTATACGGGATACTTAATAGAAACAAAACCGTATCAGGCATTATTTATGGCAACCAATCGAACAGGAGAACCAATAGAAGATTTTTCGTTTGTTCTTGATGTGCAAATTGGAGATCAAACAATCTGGCAAAACACCTTGTTTCGCATCACGAAAGAAGAGTTTGGAGAAATCCCTGTCCAGTCCTCGATGCCGATATTGATCAGTGTCCCTGAAGGAAGAGAAGCGGACTTATTGGAAGCTGATAATGACACGATCCAGATTTCTCTTTCTCAATTACAGAAGTTGACCTGAGTCACAACGAAGGAGGTAATTTGATGGGGCTAATAGAGGATCTAAAAAACAGAATCCAGCAATATCAGAACACGATTGAAGATGACCGACAAAGAATTGATGCATACAATCAAAAAATCACTGAGATCGAACAGATCTACAATGAGATGGCAAACGAAAAAGAGAATTTGATCAATGAAAAAAGCACTGTTCAAGCGGTAGCCAATGAATCTTACAGCAATTGGACAGGTAATCTATACGCTAATGAATACGAACCTATGCTAGTGGACGATGTACTTAATGGGAGTCTCCAAGAGACCATTCATGCGATCGATGAAAATCTAGATGCTTTGAATGATGCGAAGACTAGATTTGAAAATAAAATCAATCGTACAGAAGGTATCATAGGAACTATGGAAGCGGGGATCAATTCGCTGTGGAATGAAGTAGAAAACTTAATGAATTGATGCAAATCAGTCAACTAACCCCATAATGCTGCATTATGGGGTTAATTGTTTACTTGATTCTTCAGGCGTTTTTTGACATACTGAGCAAAAGGGTAAGTTGGAAAGGGAGAAAAATACAGATGATTGAATTTAGAAATGTGTCCAAAAATTATGGGCAGAAACAAGCATTAAAAAATGTCACGTTAGCGATCCAACCGGGGGAAATTTTTGGATTGATCGGTCATAATGGAGCCGGTAAATCGACAGCAATCAAGTCGTTGGTAAGTATCATCGATCCTACTGCAGGAGAAATTTTGGTAGATGGAGAAAAATTGACAGACCATCGCTTGGCGATCAAAAGCAAAATCGGTTATGTGCCGGATTCGCCAAATATGTTTATACGTTTGACAGCAACGGAATATTGGAATCTGATGGCGACTGCATACGAGGTGACACCTGACAGCTATCAAGATAAATTGACGGCATTGCTTGAGTTGTTCGATATGACAGAAAATCAATACGGAGTCATCAATTCTTTCTCACACGGGATGCGACAAAAAACGTTTATCATTGGGGCCTTGCTGTCGAATCCGGATATTTGGATTTTAGACGAACCGATGACAGGGTTAGATCCGCAAGCAGCGTTTGATTTAAAAGAAATGATGAAGCAGCACGCTGCTGCAGGCAATATCGTCTTGTTTTCGACTCATGTATTGGATACGGCGCAACAAATTTGCGATCATATCGCTATCCTTAAACAGGGAGAAGTCTTGTACGATGGAACGATTGAAGATTTGCAAGCCCAAAACGAACACCAATCTCTTGAAACCATTTATTTGAAAATGGCGGGCAGACAACCAGGAGAAAATCCAACTGCTGTTTCAGTGGAACCTGAAGGGAGAGGATGAACGTATGCGGATGAAACAAACGGTGGAGTTGGCTAAAGTCAATATGATTTACGCTAATCCGCAGATGATCGAAAAGCGGCGTAATAAAGAGGTCAAAAAAGGAGCCCCTTCTAAGTTATCGGCTTATACATACATCCTTGGACAAAATGTTTTATTGCTGGCTATTTTTATCTTCTTATTTGGTTTTATGTTTTCCAATATAGATCTGGTCCACTACCCGGGCATGTTTACGTCTTTTATGGGCACGATTATTTTAATGTCTGTGCTCCAAGGCTTTTACCTGATTTTTAATCTTTTTTACGATTCAAAAGACTTGTCCCATTATCTGCCGCTCCCTTTTAAAGCGAGTGAATTGTTTGCAGCAAAAGTAGCTGTGTTGATTTTTATGCTGCTTCCATATTTGGTCCCTATTTGGATTTTGATGTTTTTGTTAGGGTTGAATGCAGGGAATGCTTTGCTATTCTTGCTGCCGGGTTCAGTAGTTCTATTTTTGCTGATGATAACAGTAGTTTTAGCGTTTTCGATTGTACTGGTGCATCTCATTACGAAGCTGCCTTTGTTTACACAGCACAAACAAGGCGTGATCACTGCTTTATACAGTTTATCCAGCATTGGAATGGTGGTATCGGTCTATTTCCTTTCCAACCGAGCGACGACATCTGCTGAAACAGCTCAAGGGATCATTCCGGATATGTCTGTGATTCCTTTTCTAGGAGCATTCCACCAGATTTTTTTAACTCCAGGAGATGCAGCAGCTTGGGTTGGTATCCTGGGTTGGGTAGTGGTGTTGGCAGTTCTGTCATTTGTGGTGATCAGATGGGTTGTGCCTTCTTTTTATCAAGCAGAACAAACCGTCTCGATAATATCATCCAGCCGTCCCAAGAAACAAACCAAAAGGAAAAAACAGGGAGTTGCTGCTCAGCGTCCTGCTTCAGTCAATCAGACCTTGTTTAAATACAATCTTGGAATCATTCAGGACGGAACTTTAATGATGCAGTTTCTGAGTTCAAAACTCCTATTGCCCTTGGTGGTGATCGGACCGACTTTAGTTAACAGTCCTGATTTAGCGGCTATTCCAACATTATTTTGGCCGGTATTTTTATTTGGCGGATTTATTTATACGTTTTTCACCTTAAATGCGGTGTCGATTGTCGGAGTCATCATTTCTTTAGACCGAGAAAACTTCTTGTATCTCAAATCACTGCCATTTTCAATGAAGCACTATTTAAGACAAAAATTTCTGTTTGCCTTTGGTATTGAACTGATCATTCCGGTGTTATTGGCGATCGGATTAATGGTATTCCTTCAAGTCCCGTTGTTGTTTGCAGTACTATTCTTAGCAGGGCTTGTGATCGGAACTCTTGCGCTGAGCCACTTTTATTTTGTACGCGATTATCGATTGCTTAATCTGGATTGGCAAAATCTAACCGAACTCTTTAGCAGAGGAGCTGGAACTTGGGTTCAAGCCATCAGTATTTTTATTACTGTTTTCTTCGGTGTCTTGGCTGTTGTGGGTGTTTCGTTTATTTTATTGGCTTTGCCGCTAATTGGCCAAATGCTGTTTTCTGCTGCTATTGTTCTGGTGCCCCTGAGTCTTTCTGCTGGGTTATTGGTGAGATACAAAAAAACATTTTGGAAGCAGTTTGAAGAATAAGCTGGAATAGAGATGATGTAGTGGATTCTGTGGGTTACTCCATGATCTAAAGCAAAGTAAAATCCCTTTTCGCTAATGGGCAACCATCAGCGAAAAGGGATTTTGTTGTGTTGCAGAGTAGAAGGGGGGCTATTTAATGATTCACAGCTGATTATAAGTGGAATTATGAAGAAGACGAGAGATACTTAAAGATTCGAGGTTGGTTACATGTGTGAATGTGAAGTAGAGGTGGTCTACTTAATAATTCGAGGTTGATTACATGTGTGAATGTGAAGTAGAGGTGGTCTACTTAATAATTCGAGGTTGATTACATGCGGGAATGTGAAGTAGAGGTGGTCTACTTAAAGATTCGAGATTGATTACATGCGGGAATGTGAAGTAGAGGTGGTCTACTTAATAATTCGAGGTTAGTTACATGCGGAATTGTGAAATAGAGACGTTCTACTTCACAATTCGAGACTATCAATAAGCTGAATTAGGAAGTGGGACCTGATCACCTAGTAATCACCTCCTGATTATAGGTACATGCGGACTTTTATATGCCCAAGGGAGTAAATGAGTGATATGAAAAAAGGCTATCTCATATTGAGACAACCCATTCTGTTTATCACCTATTCAACGGGAGCTAATTCATCTTCGGTCAACCATTTATGATTTTTCACAGTCTCACTGCCATCAGTAGGCTGGTAGTCGACCATGTACACCGTAGTTTCATTGGCTGCATCAATAGTAGCAGCAGCTCCTTGCATGCCTTCCATGTGCATAGCTTCCAAAGTGACTTCAGTACCTGGCTCTAGAGCCGAGTCCCCAGCTTCTGCCATTTCTTCATATACAACCCATTTATGATTTTTTACACGGTCGCCGCCGTTCGTTGGATCATAAGATACTTCATAAGCAACAGTATCAAATGCTCCTACAATAGTAGCTTCTGCGCCTTTCATACCAGGCATGTGTCCAGATTCGATCATCACGGTATCGCCAACTGCATAGGTGGGATCTTGTGCTTCTTGAAGTCCTTCTGGAATGTCGCCAGAGTCGTCATGCATCATGTGTCCCATATCCGATTCTTCCATAGAACTTGATTCCTCGATTGAACTGCTGGACTCTGAGGAATTTGTTTCCGCTTCTTCTGTTGTAGAACAAGCGGATAAAGCTAAAGTAGTAGACAGCGCTAAAAATGGTAAAAAGTTTTTTCGATTCATAACTGATTCCTCCTATCAAATGTAAACAGAAACGTTTACATTCGTAATCAATTAACAGCTTAACAAGAATAGTAGGAGAAGGTCAATAAATCAGCTTTATTGAGTTGATTGTTTCAAATTAGGCTCAAGTCTAGTAAAATAAAAGCAAGTAGAGCTCTGTTAGGAAAAAGGGCCAGCTGATAAAGGCTGAGATTTATATGCGTGTGTTAATGGATAAACAGTAAAAAGCACGTATATAAATATAGAAGGAGTACACTGATGAATCCCATTTTTAAATTTGTGTTGAAAATGATGTCTTCCCCTAAAATCAATATGCAGGAAGATTATGAATTTGTACGAAAGATGCAGCAGATTTTTTCTAAAAAACCTAAGAAGGGATACATCATCTTAGATCAAAAAATTTATTCCAAGGATCAATCTCACGATATCCCTGTTAGAGTATTTCGCCCTCAAGAGCTGCGGCACGATGATGCTTTGTTATTTGTTCATGGTGGAGGATGGGTGACTGGAAACATCGATACGTATACAAATACTTGTATCAATATGGCCGATTTAACAGGGAGGGTAGTGTACTCGGTAAATTACCGTTTAGCTCCTGAATATCCATATCCAGCCGGGTTAGAAGACTGCTATCAGGTGGTGGACATCTTGCTGAATCATTTGGAAATGGCACGATTGGCAGATGTTTCTAAGTTGACCTTGATCGGAGATTCTGCGGGAGCCAATCTGATAGCTGCAGTGTCGCTGTTACTGCGAGATGAAGGCAGGATAGTACCAGCAAAGCAGATATTGCTGTACCCTGTCACGTATTGGGATCACACAGAAAACTCTCCTTTTGAATCTATTCGTACGAATGGATATGACTACGGGTTGACCGCCAAAAAGATGCAAGAATATATGGAATTGTATGCTCCTGAATTGGCAACGCGTCAAAGTCCGTATATCTCTCCTTTATCAGCTGATGATCTGACAAAACAGCCGGAGACACTGATTGTGACAGCTGAGTTTGATCCGCTTCGCGATGAAGGAGAAGCTTATGGAGAAAAATTACGAGATGCTGGAAATAAAGTGAGGATCCATCGAGTAAAAGAAACCGTTCATGGGTTTATTACGTACCCAAAATTCGTGGAACCGGTAGTTGAAACGTATGAGATTATCAATGAATTTTTAAGTACTGATCGATAAAGGGAAAGTTTTAGTTGTTTGGAGGTGAGTCAGTTTGAAGAAGAAGGAAACGACCAACCAAAAAGGATGGGTGCGACTAGACAATGCTTCGAATATTTTTTTAGCAGCCATGTCCACCACTGATACCAAAGTATTTCGGTTGAGTGCGGAAATGGAAAATGAGGTCGATTCCGTCCTGCTGCAACAAGCGCTTGAAAAAACGTATGCACAATATATGCTGTACCATAGTGTGTTAAGAAGAGGAATTTTTTGGTATTACCTGCAACAGACGACTATTCAACCGCGAGTAGTTCCTGATGTATTGACACCTTGTTCGCCGCTGTATCATTTTGATCAAAAAGAGTTATTGTTTCGTGTGATTTACAATGATAAGCGCATTCACTTGGAAGTGTTCCATGTTTTGAGTGACGGAACAGGAGCGCTGTGGTTCTTTGAAGATTTACTGAAAGAGTATATCTTATTGCGCCATCCTCAAACGCAAGCAGAATTAATGAAAGAACAACGGGAAATCCAGCAACAACACTTAGAAGACAGCTTTGTCACCCATTTTAGCCACAGTGAACAACAAAATTTTACGGACTCAGCGCAATCTGCTGTGCGCAGTTTTGTGAAAAGCAGTAAAAATGCTGCATTTGAATATGGACGAAAAGCGAGAAGATTGATGTGGGCAACGAAAAGAAGAAAACGTCGGAAACGGAAAATACATCGGATAACCGGCAGGAAAACAGCCGATAATCGAACAAAAATTATTGAATTAGAGATGCCGGTGAAAACAGTACTGAATTTGGCTCATGAACAAGATGCTACGCTGACTATGTATTTGATTGCTGTATACTTTGAAGCTATTCGAGAAGCCAGTCCACATTTTCGTTCTGGGGAAACGATCGCAATATCCGTTCCGGTAAATTTAAGACAATTTTATCCTTCCGATTCAGCCCGTAATTTCTTTAGTACCGTCAAATTAAAATACACTTATCCACAAGAAAAAGAAGTGGATATCAATAAAATCTGTGATACTTTGACGAAACAAATGCAGCACCAGCTGAGCAAAGAAAATTTGGAAAAACGGTTAAGCCGATTGATCGCATTTGAATACAATCCATTTAACCGAGTTATTCCGCGTCCGTTAAAAGATGGTGTGTTAAAAATCATCAATTTCTTTAACAACCGAAATTTAACAGTGGCTATGTCGAATCTCGGACGAGTGTCATTGCCGCAATCGATGAATCCCTATGTTCATGCGCTTTATTTCCACACGTCTGCTGTCAGACCCCAATTTTCTGTTATCAGTCATGGTGGAACTTTGACGATTTCTTTTACGTCGCCTTATTTAGAGACAGAGATCCAAGAAAACTTTGTTCGGAAACTGACTAAATCTGGGGTAGATGTAACGATTGCTGCAAATAAAGTGACAGCTTCAGAATTAAGAGGTGATGAAGAGTGAAACGATGTTCGCATTGTCAGGTAAATATTAAAGGTGACTGGTCGGAATGTCCGCTTTGTCACCAACAATTAGATCCGGTAGAGTCAGCAGAAGCTGCAAGCAGCCCTTATCCGGATATTCCTTTACGTTTCAATAAGAAAAAAGTTTTCAAATGGATGATGTTGGCGTCTGTAGTCATTATTCTTGGGTTTTATACAGCTGGATTTTTCTTTCCTGATCCCTTGAATGTTTGGCAATGGTCTTTATTTGGAATCGTCAATTTATGGTTAGTTGTCTTGATCATTATCCGTAAACGAAGAAATATAGCTAAAGGAATCGTTTATTTGATCATATCTGCTTCACTGGTCTGTGCGTATTTGGATTATATATCGGGCTGGAGTGCTTGGTCTACCACTTATGCGATTCCGCTGATCTGTACATTTGCTACAATAGCTATGTTTTTCGCGGTCCGAATCGTTCGCTTAAAAGTGGAAGATTATGTGTTGTATCTGTTGACTGCAACGCTGCTCGGATTTATGCCGACGACATTTTTGTTTTTAAATTGGACAACATGGCTGTTCCCATCCCAATTGTCGCTTTTATTGAGTACCTTGATGTTTATCTGGATCACCGCTATACACGGAAGAGCTATTATCACAGAACTGCAAAAACGCGCACAAATTTAAGGAAATATTCTCAGAAACAGTAACAAAGCTTCTTTTCAATTTAGTTATTGAAAAGAAGCTTTGTTTGTAAGGGATAAAAGAACAACTTGAGTAGTCATACTGTTATAAAATATGAAGCAGCTCAGTTGCTATACTAAAATAAATCAGCAATCCCAAAGCATCGTTGATAGTGGTGATAAAAGGACCAGAGGCAATTGCTGGATCGATGTTCATTTTGTGAATAACAATTGGAATAGTCGCGCCAACTACTGTGGAGAGACTAAGTGTGAAGAAAAGCGAGATGCCAATGATCAGTGCTAAAATGAGATTCCCATAGAAGAGACCTGCTACCACTCCCAATACTGTTCCAGCGACACCTCCAATCATTGTACCTGCTAGAAATTCTTTCCAGATCGTCTTCCAAAATTGTTTCCGGTTTCTTTCCTCTCCTTGGGAAATATTCCGTACAGCTATGGCAAGTGATTGAGTACCGACATTTCCGGCAGAGTCCATGATAATAGGAATAAAAGCAGCAAGGATGACTACTTGGTTGAGTGTTTCTTCAAAAGAACTGATGAGAGAAGCACTGATCATTCCTAGGAAAACTAGGATGATAATCCATGGCATTCGAAGCCGAGCCATCTCAAAGGCACTTTCTTCTCCTTTTTCTATTTTTTTCGGATTTTTTCGAATAGCTGAAAATTCATTAAAATCTTCCTTAGTTTCTTCGACTAAAACATCCATGATGTCATCTACAGTTACGATCCCCATCAGTTTATTTTTCTGATCCAAAACGGGGACAGCCAGCAGATCGTAATCTTGAATGATTTGAGCCACCTCTTCTTGGTCATCGTCGATTCGGACGAAAGCCAGTTGGGTATGCATGATATCCGCCAGCTTTGTTTCTTCCGAATGAAGAATGAGATCCCTTAGTGATACGACTCCGACTAAATGATCAGCATCATCCAGAACATAGAAGTAGTAAACCAATTCTGTAGCTTTCGCAATAGTACGAACTAAATCAATCGTTTGTTGTATAGTATGTTCAAGAGTAACCACTACCATCCCTTTGGTCATTATTGAACCAGCAGTCTCTGGTTCATAGGAGAGCATTTCTTCCACTTTTTTCCTCTCTGTATCTTCGAGTAAGTTAAGAAGAACTTTTTTTTCATCTTCATCAAAATAAGATAAAAAGGCCACAACGTTATCTAATTCCATATACGGAAACAAATGGGCGGTATACTGTGGCGAGAATACCTCATAAGCCTCTATTTGATCTGCTGGATCCATCCATTCGAACAATTCTGCAAATTCTGTTGGGCCTAGAAAGGACTCTATTTTCTTTTTCTTTTCAGGATAAAGCAAGTGAAACAGTTCTACTTGGTCTTTTAGATGGAGTTTCAAGAAGAGCCTCCGGAATCTCTTCCGATTGTTTTCTTTAGCAGCTCTAAAGACAGCCTCATAGTAATTATTTTTTCTAGTGTCTATTTTTTTCATTCCGATCATTCCTTTCGGGAAGGTTTACTAGATGCCATTCTTTTTTTTGTATCGTTAATTCAAACTTTCTCCTTCGACTATCCGAATTCGGATCCATATAAACCACCTCCTTAAAAGAATTCGTTCGTTAAAAAAATAGAGAACGTTACTACTTTAAGCGTTTAGTTCTATAGACAATGGCCTCCATTTCACGATAAAAAAGTGCCTCACCATGAAATAGCGAAAGATCCCAACTCTAGAATGAACGCTAAAAATTTATAAAACAAAAAAAGCACGCCCCCGAAGAGTGTGCAAAAAGACTGCCTGAGCAGCACGTTTCAAAATGGTTTATTTTGTCTATTTTCTGCACCTCTTCGTTGAGTTTTAGCTCTGTACAGCATAGGGATTGCCCCAGCTGCATTAAGAATTTCCTTAATTCGAAAATTCCTGTTAACCCATTGGCGTCTTTCGACGTTTCTGGGCAGCAGCCTATCTCTCGTACAGTAGCCTCACCTAACAAGGTTATTTACTTTTTATCTACGGACCTATTATAGAATATTGTTCACTTATTTACAAGCTTGCTTATTTGCTGATACATGACTGTTTCTTGCTATCCAAAATTTATAATACCGTACACCATAAATAAGGATACAAACCACTAAATGTGGTTTGCATCCTTATTTGACTAACGGTATTTCTTCATTGTATGAACTAAACGCTCAAGTGCATCCATCAAAATTTTAGTAGGCACAGCAAGGTTCAAGCGTTCAAAACCATTGCCTTCAGTCCCAAAGATATATCCTTCATCCCCAAATACCAAAGCTTCCTTGTGCATAACTTCTTCGAGTTCACTAGCCGAAAGCCCAAAAGCATTGAAATCCAGCCATTGCAAAAACGTTCCTTCTAAATCAAATACCGTTACTTCAGGCAATTCTTGGTTTAAATAGCGTTTCAATTCTTGATGATTGTGCCAAATCAGTTCTTTGAATTCCTTTAACCAAGGTACGCCTACGGTATAAGCCAATTCGGTAGCTTTTAACCCAAGCACATTTGTTCCGCCATCCAAACCCGTGACTTCCATATCCTCTAAAAATCGTTCGCGCAAATTTGGATTGGAAATAATGATGTTGGAGTTTTTTTGTCCCGCTAAGTTAAAAGACTTGCTGACAGCTGTAGCGGTGATACAAATAGAAGCTGCGTCTTCAGTCGCTATAGCCATTGGTGTATAAGAATGCCCGGGCATGGTGAGATCATGATGAATCTCATCTGCCAAAATAATCACGTCATTAGCCACGCAAATATCTATCACTTTAGCCAATTCGTCTTTGGACCACACTCTTCCAACTGGATTATGAGGATTGGAGAATAAGAGCAGTTTATTCGCAGGGTCTTTTGCTTTTTTTTCCAAATCTGCGAAGTCGATTTCATAATGTGTCTCTTTTTGGATCAAGACACTTTTCACAATATGGCGTTCGGTTTTTTCGATGGCTGCATAGAAAGGGTAGTAGACAGGCGATAAAAGCAATACGCCATCTCCTGGATCAGTGAATGAACGGATAGTAGGATAGAAGGAGGTGACTACACCAGGTATAGTCAGAATCCAATCGTCTTCAATTTCCCAATGGTGCTGGATTTTCATCCAATTTTTTACAGCCGATAAATACTCTTTGGTAGGTAGGTCGTAACCCAAAATAGCTGTTTCTAAAAATTTTTGAAGCCCTTGAATAATTTCAGGCGCCATTTTCATATCCACATCAGCGATAGATAAAGGATAAATGTTATCATCTAATGAAGGATTCCAGTCATGCATTTGTTGCCATTTAGCGGAACCTGTATGTGATCTGTTGACAGCAGTAGTAAAATCATAAACCATAATCGCAGCCTCCTAAAAAGTCTAGTTATCTTACAAGTATTCTAACATAGATAGTCTTTTACACAGAATAGAAACTAAATTTGTGGACAATATCGCGTGTAGGAAGCTATTATTCTGTATTTATGGAGTTTAAACAATTTTAGTATTATCTGTTGATGTAATTTCTTCAAATTCGGCTTCAATGATTTCTAAATCTTTATTAAAATTACCTTCTTTATAATTTGAACTGTAACCTTTAATTAATTCTCTATTTAACTTCTTCGCTGCTAGCTCCATGGTAACAGCTGTAAGACCACCAGAAGCTATACCCCCAATAACAGGAATAGCTTTTGAAGCCGCGCTTGCAAGTCCTTTTTTAGTTAGTGTTTTTGAGGCAACTACTTTTGAGATATTTTTTATAAATGGATACCAGAGTGTTTTAGTTAAGGCTGTTGTCATAATTTTTTTTGAAGCATATTTTGCTGCGTTTGTACTCGCTACGCGTAATAAAGATGCAGCACCTTGTGCGCTGAACATTGTACCTAAAAATAAAACTAAACCGTCAATCTTCAATTCACCATCTTGATCAATAATATTTTCATAATCATAGATGTAGGCAAGCTCTTGAATAAGCCTAATAGAATAAATCATGTTCTGCAAAATATCTGCGGGAATTGTTCCTGCCATGGCCAACCCACCAGGAAGACCCGAGACAAATGAAAGACTGGAGCTTCCAATGACATTTTTGTGAATGCGGACTTTGGCCATGGTTTCCTTTTCTTTTAAACTAATAGTAATACTCCCGTTGCGAATCTCATCTTCGCTAACACCATAAATTTTTGATAAAAAATCAATACGGTTAACATGTGCCATAGGATTATTCAAAATAGTTTCTAGAAGTTTCATTAAATCACCAGATTGAATAGCTGGAATCAACGAACTACCTGCTGCCTGTTTTTCATTATTTTTCATATGTAGTTTCACCTCTCTGAGTCTTATTTTAGGGACAATAGTTTTTGTTATTTTAGTCCAATAAAGAAATCGTTTTTTTTTTATTGTATCATAGGAGAATTGGATTACTATCTATTGGATAATCTTTTATGGAAAATAATTCAGTAATACGTTATATTAAACGACCGCTGTGGACAATGTAGAAATATCGGAATAACTCTCCACATTTCATCAACTGTTGTAAACAGCTATTTATTTTAATCGAAATTAAAAATGATGTATTTTTAGCTAATCTTAGAAGTTTTTAAACGAACGATAAAAGTACAAGTAGGAATAAAGTGAAAAAGGGAGAAATTGGATGTGGGAATAAGTCTTATGGTCACAATCGTATGTCTCAGAACAACTAAAATGGGAGACTACTACATATGCCTACAAGACTCCAGGGTGTTGATATGAAAAAATGCTTGGCTATATTGGCCAAGCATATGTGATGAGTAGAAGATTATAGTAAGAGGTGTTACTTGTCAGAAAAGCTACTAAAATGAATATTCTAAAGTTGAAGATAAATATCTAAGTGTGCTACAACACAAATGAAAAGGAGATGCGTTAGTGCGTGTCCCCCATAGCACAGAACCGTTAAAGAAGTTGACTGAATTAAATAGATTAAAATAATCATCTTAACCCGTCAAAGTTAAAAGATGATTATTTTTTTGGTTAAATTTCAGTAACTCTACAATCAACGCAGCGAACAAAATCGCTAGCGTTAATACTTCATATACTGTCAAAGCTATTCCTTTCTAGGAGTATAGCTATTCACCATAGGCATCTATAAAACTTTATGAACATAACTTGTGTACAACCTATAATCCAAATTCAACCTATCCACAATTTACCCATAAATTAACCAGACAGTGTGTTTTCTTCCACAAAAAGAATGCTATACTATTAATAAGTGTTAGAATATTCTGGAATAACGACGAAAACAAATTGAGGGATACAATTTAAAAAGGGAGAGATTGGATGACGGAAAAAGCTTTACAAGTAAGATCAGAAGTACCAGAACAAATGAAATGGGATATCACAGCAATTTTTAAAACACGTGCGGAATTTGATGCAGCTGTTGAAGGAACGAAAGCGGCTGTGGAGGAATTTGTGCATAAGTACGAAGGACAGCTGACTGTTGCTGAAACGATTATTGCAGCGATCAAAGAGTATGAAGAGCTGATGCAGACGCAAGTATGGTTGAATTATTACGCTTACCTGCCAGTCTCTGCAGATATCTCGGATCCTAAAAATATGGAGTTATACCGTTGGATCGGCAACCTTGGGGCTGAATGGAGTGCTCAATTGAGTTTCTTTGATGCTGAATTGGTGGAAAGTGACGCTGCCGTACTGGAACAAGTGGCTGCTGAAGCACCTCAGTATGCGATATTTATTGAAAAAGTCAAAGATCAGAAACAAATCCAACTGGCTCCAACTGTAGAAAAGGCACTGGCTCAATTGCAACCAGCGTTAAGTGCTCCTCAATCTATTTTTGAACAGATTCGCTCTTCGGATATGGACTTTGGAACCTTTACTGTAGAGGGAAAAGACTATCCATTAAGCTTTGTACTGTATGAAGATTATTATATGTATCACCCAAATACAGCGATTCGCCGAGCTGCATTTGAACAGTTTTCCACAGTCTTAGGAAAGTATCAAAACACAATGGCGGAAACGTATTATACACAACTGCAAAAAGAAAAGACTGTGGCAACGATGCGTGGTTTTGAGTCTATTTTTGATTACTTGCTCTACAATCAAAATGTGGATAAAGAGTTGTATAATCGTCAAATCGATGTCATCATGAAGGACTTGGCACCTGTGATGCAAAAATACATTACCCATGTCAAAGAAGAAAACGGCTTAGACAAGATGACGTATGCCGACATTAAAATCGACTTGGACCATGAATTTGCGCCAACCGTTACGGTGGAAGAGTCTAAAAATCTGGTGCAAAAAGCTATTTCTGTATTAGGTCAAGATTATACGAATCTGGTTATGCGGGCTTATCCTGAAAGATGGGTGGATTTTGCGCAAAACAAAGGCAAACGTTCTGGTGCCTTTTGTGCCACGGTTTACGGTGTACATCCTTACGTTTTGATGTCTTGGACGGACCAATTATCCGATGTCTATACGTTGCTCCATGAATTAGGGCATGCAGGACAAGGAATTTTATCCAGCGAGAACAATTCAATTTTATCAGCGCGTATGTCCTTGTATTTAATTGAAGCACCGTCTACGTTTAATGAATTGTTATTGACGGATTCGTTGAAAAAAGACAGTGAAGACCCTAGAATGGAACGTTTTGCTTTGACGCGTATGATCTCAAAAACGTATTTCCACAATTACATCACACATTTGCTGGAAGCAGCTTATCAACGCGAAGTGTACAAATTAATCGATGCCGGACAAGGATTCGATGCTGCTAAATTAAGCGAACTGAAGCGAGCTGTTTTAGAGCAATTCTGGGGAGATGCTGTGGAAATCAATGAAGGAGCAGAATTGACTTGGATGCGCCAAATCCATTACTATATGGGTTTATATTCCTATACTTATTCAGCGGGATTGACGATCGCGACTCAAGCTTTCTTGCGTGTCAAAGAAGAAGGGCAATCGGCAGTAGCAGATTGGTTAAAATTCCTAACGCTAGGCGGCCAATTAAAACCTGTTGAAGCCGCAAAAGTAGCGGGTGTGGATATCACGACTTCTAAACCGCTGGATGACACGATCCAATACTTGAATGACAGCGTGGACCGTATCATTGCTCTAACCAAAGAAATGAACTAACTAAACTCTATATACCGAGGAGAATCACAACATTGATTGACTTAAAAAAGTTGGTTGAAGGAAAGCACCTCACTGAATTGGATTTAACAATACTAAAGTATGTCATCGAGAATATGGATACTGTTTTGACAATGGGGGTAAGAGAAATCGCCAAAGTCAATTTCACTTCGCCTGCTTCTGTGATCCGTTTGTCGAAAAAGTTAGGCTACACGGGTTTTGTGGATATGTACTATCACTTATCTCCAAAAGTGAAGCAGAGGGAAAGCGGCCAAGTAGAAGACCCTGAAGAGTTGTTCAAATTTGAACTGGCAGATGTATTCCAATACAATTCACAACAAGATATCGAAGACTTTGTTCAATACGTTTTAAACTTGAAACAAAAATACATTTTTATTTATGCGACTGGATTTTCAGCAATTGCAGGAGAATATTTGTATAAAAAGCTGCTGGTGTTAGGTAAAAAGACGATTTTTGCTTCCGGAAGCGACTCGATCGGTGTCTTTGAAAATAATTTGGACGACATTGGTGCTTTTGTAGCGATTTCCAAATCAGGTGAAACCCAGCAAGTGATCGATAAATTGTTATCTGCTGAAGGGCAACAAATTTTTAGAGTGTCATTTACAAAAAATGCTGATAACCGGGTAGCAGAATTATCGGATGTGAATTTCAAAGTTCATGACAAAAACGAGTTGGACGACCGAAATATGCTGCCCAACTCCTTTTACCCCAGTTTACTGATGGTATTCGAGTATTTGTTTAAAGTGTATTTGGACCAAGAAAATAAGTCAAAAGAAGACTAACAGCGAAACGTGTTTCCAATTCAGGAAACACGTTTTTTTACATGCCGGAACACTGGTAAAGAAAAGGGTTTCATAATAAACTAGGTTTAGAAGAAAAGAGGTAGGAGGAAAAAAGTTATGAAAGAAAAACTGATGGATGGATTACAACGGTTTTCCAAAGCTATGTTTATTCCTGTATTGATTTTGCCGATAGCTGGGATATTGATTGCTCTAGGAAATGTATTTACCAATCAGCGATTAATTGAAACCGTTCCCTTTTTAGATAACCCGATCACCACAGGGTTTGGAACGATTCTATCGGGTTCGTTGGTATCGATCTTAAGCAACTTGGGATTGGTATTCTGCGTGGGGTTAGCAGTAGGGTTGGCCAATAAAAAGAAAGCTGAAGCAGGTTTTACAGCTTTACTAGGTTACTTAGTATTTATTAATGCGATGAATAAATTCATGGAATTATCTGGTTTATTATTTGAAGGAGAATCTTTGCAAGGAACTGGGCAATCTATGGTATTAGGTGTCCAAGTCTTGGATATGGGTGTATTCCTTGGAATCTTATTAGGAATTACGACGGCTATTGTGCACAATAAATATGCCGAAAAAGAATTCAGTAATGCGTTCCAAATTTATGGAGGTTCACGTTTTGTTTTCATTGTACTGATTCCGGTAGTTGTTTTATTAGCTGTATTATTTACGTACATTTGGCCATTTTTCCAAAACGGCATCAATAGCTTGGGTACATTGATCAATCAAAGCGGTAATTTTGGAATCTTCCTATACGGGATGTTGGAAAGATTGCTGATTCCAACTGGATTGCACCACTTAGTGTATACACCATTCCTTTATTCTTCCCTTGGTGGAGTGCAAGAAGTCGGGGGACAAGTTTTTGAAGGTGCTCGGAATATTTACTTTGCCGAAATGGCAGATCCAAGTGTGTCTGTACTTTCCCAAAGCGTTATCTGGGATGCGCGTGGAATTTCTAAAATGTTTGGGTTAATCGGAGCGTGTTTAGCCATGTACCAAACAGCCAGCCCTGAGAAAAAACAACAAGCGAAAGCTATTTTGATTCCGGCAGCGGTTACTTCATTTATCGCTGGTGTTACAGAACCGATCGAGTTTTCATTCATGTTTATTGCCCCAATCTTGTTCGTAGTGCATTCCGTATTAAGTGGATTGAGCATGGTGGTCTTGAATTTATTCAACGTTCGTGCAATCGGACCAAACGGTTTTATTGACTTTATCTTATACAATATTCCTCTTGGACAAGAAAAAACGAATTGGATCATGTATATCGTAGTTGGATTGATGTTCTTTGCTATTTACTACTTTACCTTCCGTTTATTGATCACTAAATTGAATCTGAAAACCATCGGACGTGAAGATGAAGGACAAGAAACGAAATTGTATTCGAAACAAGAATTCAATGAAAACAAGCAACAAAAAGGTACATCTGGACAACCTCAAACAGGCAATACTGGTTTAGCCAGCGTCATTGTGAATGCTTTAGGAGGACCTGAAAATATCGAAACGGTCACTAACTGCTATACACGTTTGAGATTGACGTTGCAAGAACCAAGCAAGGTTAATGAAAGTATCTTGAAAAACGAAACAGGTGCCAGCGGTATTATTGTCAAGGGTCAGAATGTTCAAGTAGTATACGGTTTGCAAGTAGAATCGGTACGGAAAGCTGTAGATAAGTATTTAGGCATCACGGAAGAAGAATAAAACAAACAGAAGGAGTTTTTTAAATGAAGAAGTTTTCAATTGTTATTGCAGGTGGCGGGAGCACATTTACTCCAGGTATCGTAATGATGTTATTAGACAACATGGACCGTTTCCCTATTAGAGAGTTGAAACTCTACGATAATGATCAAGAAAGACAAGGGATATTAGGCGAAGCATTAGAAATTTTGTTAAAAGAACAAGCTCCAGAAGTGAAGTTCTCTTTTACAACTGATCCAAAAGAAGCCTTTACAGACGTAGATTTTGTGATGGCGCACATCCGTGTCGGAAAATACGCAATGCGTGAACAAGATGAAAAGATTCCTTTAAAATATGGTGTGGTTGGACAAGAAACTTGTGGACCAGGCGGAATCGCATATGGTATGCGCAGTATCACAGGGATGATGGAAATTATTGATTACATGGAAGAATATTCTCCTGATGCTTGGATGCTGAACTACTCCAACCCAGCAGCGATTGTGGCAGAAGCTTGCCGCGTTATGCGTCCAAATTCAAAAGTCTTGAACATTTGTGACATGCCAGTAGGAACGTTACGCAGAATGTCTCAAATCGTTGGAAAAACTCCAGATGAATTAGAAGTTCGCTACTTTGGATTGAACCACTTTGGTTGGTGGACTAGTGTCAAAGACAAAGCAACGGGACATGAATATTTGGACGAGATCAAAGAATATGTAGCGGAAAATGGTTACTTGACGCAAGTAGAAGTTGATACGCAGCACATGGATGAAAGCTGGCAAGCTACGCATAAAAAAGCGAAAGATCTATTAGCTATTGAACCACGCTTCTTGCCGAATACGTATTTGAAGTACTATTTCTATCCAGATTATGAAGTGGCACATTCCAATCCAGAATTTACTCGGGCCAATGAAGTAATGGCGGGCCGTGAAAAAGACGTGTTCACAGCAGCCAGAGGGATCATTGAAAAAGGAACAGCAGAAAACAGCGGCTTCCATATTGACAGCCATGCATCCTTTATCGTTGATCTAGCACGTGCTATTGCTTTCAATACACATGAACGGATGTTGTTGATCGTTGAAAATAATGGCGCTATCGCGAATTTTGATGATGACGCTATGGTAGAAGTTCCGTGTATTGTTGGAAGTGACGGTCCAGAGCCGTTGGCACAAGGAAAGATTCCTAACTTTGAAAGAGCCTTGATGCTGCAACAAGTGACGGCAGAAAAATTAGTTGTTGAAGCGTATATCGAAGGCAGTTACCAAAAACTATGGCAAGCATTGAGCCTATCTAAAATCGTACCGAACGCTGAAGTAGCTAAAAATCTCTTAGACGATTTAATTGAAGCCAATAAAGGATTTTGGCCAGAATTGAACTAATGAACAAATAATGAGATCGGCGAGAAAGTATGTGTAAAATAGTTCTCGAGAGCCAATAATTTTACTGGAAAAAAGAAAGAAGGCACTTTATCATAAATGTATGCTTTGCAGGGCAAATACATAAATGAAAGAGGCCTTCTTATGGATAAGAT
>NZ_JBGQQW010000035.1:18897-34540 GCF_045528485.1 Desemzia sp. FAM 23990 | reverse complement strand
GTTCAGCCCAAGGGATCCATTCCGCTTTTTCAATCCATCTATTTTTCGGGTTCATTTTTAGTCCCATTGGTTGGTTGAAGTCTTCGAAAGCGATTTGTGAATACGGTTGTGATTTATACATGTTTCTATCCTCATTTCAGTAAAAGTGCAAGGTTTTGTTTAACATCCTATAAAAACCCTTGCATCTATTATATCAATCATTAGTTGTAAAAGGCAGCAGAATAAGCATAGTTTATTATTCAGTAGACATTACCTAGTAAAGACGAACAACAAATAATTGGTAACTTTTTCAAACAATTAGACGATACTATCGTTCTAAATCAGGATAAATTAGAAAAACTAAATCAAATAAAAGAAGTCTATTTGCGAAAACTATTTATTTAAAATAATTACTCCCATCACAAAGTTGAAATAATTATTTCAACTTTGTGATCTGTTATTTTAATAACTATATTTAAAACAAAATAGCTAAGTGTCTCATTACTTTGTCATTATCTTGGTTTTCTAATTCTTGTATAATATGCAAATAAGTTTCTTGAGTAGTTGTCATGCTAGAATGCCCTAAACGACTAGCAACGCTTGCAATCGTTACCCCAGCAAATAACAACAGAGAAGCATGTGTATGGCGTAATCCGTGTATGGTGATAATCGGGACCTCAGCTTTTAAACAAAGAGCTTTTAATCGATTATTTATCGTAGAATTAAATACTCTACTTTTTACAAATATGGGTTGATTTGGAGCTATGTTTTTAATCAATTGAGAAAATTGCATAGCGGTTTGCCAATCAATTTGTATTTTTCTTATAGATGATTTATTTTTTGTTGGTTGAAAGCCTCCGTTTGCATTTTTATAGTTCCAGGTCTTGTTGATAATTATTTGTTGTTTTGAAAAATCAAAATCATTCGGTGTTAATGCTAAGGCTTCAGAAAATCGGAGGCCAGTTTTCGTGACTAAAAGAATGTACCAATCCCAACTAATTTCTTCCGATAAGTCTAATTGTTTTAATAATGCTTGGACCTCAAATTGGTTTATGAATTTTGGTTTCTTTTCTGTTGGCTTTTTTCCTTTGATAATTATTTTTCTAGTGGGATTAACTTCTAACAAGCCTTCATCAACCGCATCTAAAATGGCTCCTTTTAATTGATGGTGGAAATCCATGGTTGTTTGTTTTTCGTGAGTTAAAGCATATTCATTTAGAAGCTTTTGATATTCTTTTCTGCTTAAATCTTTCAACTTTAAATCAGGAACTAATTCAGTAACTTTTTGCAAGGTCATATAATATTTTCTTAAGGTAACTGCGCGAACAGCATCTGTCTTATATAAATGAATCCACTCTTCAAAATATTTATGCAACAATTGTCCGGATTTCTTTTTTCTCACCATAGTAAAACCTCCTAATAATTTTTTGATGAAAGAATCATCAATTCTATTATTAAGAGGTTTTATATTTTTGTATAGTTTAAACAAATATTTTTTGAAGATAACTTTTCTTTATATCTTGAAGAGTTGAAACTTTTTTTGATGAAGATTAATAGCATTATCAATTTTTTTGAAGAATGCGCCTAATTTTATTTGTTCTTCTTTCTGTAAAGGAATAAAAAATTCAAACGAGTCAATTTCTTTAGATGAAATATTTGGTTGAGCCCCGGCAACTAAAACGGATTTTAATTGGTTAGTAAATAATTGTGATTTTACGATTGTAGATATAAATGTGTAGTCTATAATTTCTGTTTTTCTAAAATAGCCGACTCGCTGATTTTGATAAATCTTTTGATTATAAGGATTAACGAGTATTGATACTTTTCCGGTGGTTGCTCCTGACATAGCTAGAATTGCTGCTTTATCAGGTAAAAGGAAATTACCATCATTTTCCTGTTCTTGATAAAAAGCATAATCTCCACCAACAGTCTCATTTGATAAAATATTAGAAATTCTTATTATTGGAATTCCTTTTTTTACAAATTTTTTACTTTGAAAAGCAAAACCTCCTCTTAATGGAGCTATACCACCTAACTTACGCTTCTTCCAGGCTAATGAGAAGTTCGCAAATCGCAACTTTGGTGTTTTTTCATCTTTTTGTGGAAACATCAATTGTAAATAGCCTTTCTTCAGTTGCTTTAGTTTCTCCAGTTTTCTTTGATGAAGAGCGATAGTGTCGTCAAGCTGTTTAAAAAAGATTCCAATTTTGGTTTGCTCTTTAATTATGGGTAACAATATATCTTGATTTTTTACTAATTCAGAATTTAAGTTAACTTGGCTTCCGGGTTGACCATACTTTTGCCACTTTGGTCTAAACATTTCTAACCATTGAAACATAAATTCCTTATTAAAACTTGGATTGATGAATATCAAAAAACCATCATGAACGCCGGATTTCACATAATTTATAACTGGTTTTCCAACAGTAGCAGCAATACTTAATAACAAATGGGATTCCGTTAATACCCGAGTTTTTTCTTCTCCTGCTTTTGAAATTTTTTGCTCAAGGTTATAAATTCTTCCATTTTGTTTAGTAACGTCTGAAATTCTTAACCATCCAATATCCGAATTACTATCAAACCATTTTGGATTTTGAATTGGACGCGGGGAAGCACCTCTTACTATCTCAGCTAACTCTCCCAACTTACGCTGTTCCCAATCATCAAAATTAATACCTATCAATGTAATTTTGCATGTTATACTAAATAATAAGAATACATACTAGATAATTTTTTATGGGGTGAGTAAAAGATGGTAAATAAGTTCACAACAGAATCAGAACTAGAAAGAAATTTAATTAATCAATTAACTAATGGAATCTCTCAATGGACTTATCGTAAGGATTTAAATACCGAAGAGAAGTTATGGGAGAACTTTAAAGATAAGTTAGAAAATAATAATAAAGATGTGTTAAATGAAGTAAATTTAACCGCACAAGAATTTCGTCAAATACAAAATCAATTGAACTTCGCAAACTTTTATGATGCGGCTAAATGGCTTTCAGGGGAAAACGGAGTTGCTAAAGTACAAGTCCAAAGAGAGGATGCGTCACTTGGAACAATCCGCTTAAAAGTGCTGAATCGAGCAGATATTGCTGGTGGGATGTCTTCATATGAGGTAATCAATCAATTCATCAGTTTTAAACAAGACTCTGATCAAAGAGATCGCAGGTTTGATGTCACCTTACTTATTAATGGCTTACCAATGATACATATAGAACTAAAAAATAGAGCGCATTCTTATATGGATGCGTTCAGACAAATTAAAAAATACTTAGTACAAGGCAAGTTCACGGGCATTTTCTCAGCACTGCAAATGTTTGTGATTTCTAACGGTAGCGACACTCGTTACATTGCTGCAGCAACAGATACAAATTTAAAAGAACCTTTTCTAGCTAAATGGGTAGATGGCACTAATCAACCGATAACCAATTATCTTGAATTTGCTCAACAAGTATTATCTATACCTCAAGCACATAAGATGGTCACTCAATACACCGTTATTGACAGCAAACGTAAAGGGTTAATTTTGTTGAGACCCTATCAAATTCATGCCATTGAAGCTGTGAAGGCCGCTTCAAGAAGACAGGAGTCTGGTTACGTTTGGCATACGACAGGCTCGGGTAAGACGTTGACTTCATATAAAGTAGCACGTAATTTATTGCAGATTCCTTCTTTAGACAAGACTATATTTATTGTTGACAGAGTAGATTTAGATCAACAAACGACAGCGTCTTTTTCTTCTTATGCAGAACATGATGTGATTGACATTGATGAGACAGATAATGTAACTGAATTGGTTAATAAACTATTGTCTAAAGAAAGAACAGTTGTGGTCACCACAATTCAAAAATTAAATCATGTTATGAAACGATATGAAGGTAAAGAAGAATCAAATAAATACAAAAAACTAACTCAAGTGAAAATGGCTTTTGTAGTAGATGAGTGTCATAGAGCTGTTTCTCCTCAAAAGAAACAAGAAATTGAGCGCTTTTTCCGTCGTTCATTGTGGTATGGGTTTACAGGAACACCTATTTTCGCAGAAAATGCGAAAGCGGCTTTAGGTAATTTGGCACGTACAACAGAAGAATTATACGGGAAACGATTGCATGAATACACCGTCAAAGAAGCTATTCATGATAAAGCAGTCTTAGGATTTCAAGTAGAGTATAAGAGCACCTTCTCTGATTACGAGTTGGATATGCTGCTAAAAGAGTTGAATCCAGATGTAGAACTTTCTACAATGACAACCCTAGAAAAAGAAGCCTTGATTCCCAAGCAAGTGTACCAAGATGAAAAACACATGCTTGAAGTAATCCATTCTATTATCAATAAATCTCAATCTAAGCTAGGTTTCCCTAATGGAGTTGGAAATACTTACAATGCAATTTTAACGACATCATCTATTTCCCAAGCACAAAGATACTATGACTTGTTTAAAAAAGTCGTGGATGACCAAACAGATGTAAAATTCGGAGAACGTACAAAAAGTGTATTGCCAGATTTTCCAAGAATAGCCATTACTTATTCTATCTCAGAAAACGAAGAAGCTTCTGTAGAAAACCAAGAAAAGATGGCAGAATCGATCAAAGATTACAATAAAATGTTCCATACAAATTATTCTGTAGCAGAAATGAAAGCATACAATCGAAATGTAAACGATCGCCTGGCAAGAAAACAAGAGAAATATAAGTTCCGAAAAGAACAATTAGATCTTGTGATTGTCGTAGATCGTTTATTGACTGGTTTTGATGCTCCAGGTCTGTCTACATTATTTATTGATCGACCACCGATGAAACCTCATGATATCATTCAAGCTTTTTCGCGAACGAATCGCTTGTTTGATAATTCTAAACATTATGGGCAAATTGTTACTTTCCAAACTCCAAAAATCTTTGAGGAGAAGGTAACAGAGGCTCTAATTTTGTATTCAAATGGGGGAGAGAATGAGGTTTTAGCTCCAACTTGGGAAGAGGCTAAAAAAACTTTTCAAGAAGCCGCTCATGAGTTGCGTATGATTGCTGAAACTCCTGAAGAAGTGGATGTGGATGATTCAAATATTTCTGCTTTGAAAAAATTTGCTAAGGCATTTCAAGTTTTTGACCGTTCTCTAGCTGCGATTAAAGTTTACTCTGAATTTGAACCTGAATTATTAGAAGATCAATATGGGTTAACCAATGAAGTGATTGAAGAATATCATGGTAAATATGTAAATGTGATAGAATTTCTCAAGACACCTCCAACAGGTGAAATTGATCCACCAGAATTAGAGATAGATATAGAATATGAACTAGAGTCTGTTAGAACGGACGAAATCAACTATGAATATATTCTGATATTAATTCAAGCATTTGTTCCTAATGATAACGACAGTTCAAAAGTTAAAGAGTTCAAACAAAACTCAAATGAAGTTGATTCATATATTAGTGATTTAGGTAGAGGAAATCCAAAACTAGCAGAATTGATGAAAAAACTTTGGAACGATATTCAAGAAAATCCTGATAATTATCGTGGAGCACAAGTTTCGACATTGTTGGAAGATATGATTCAAGAGACTACTCAATCGTTAGTAAAAGAATTTTCTGATAAAATGGGATTGAAATCCAATGAATTTCAATATGTAGTAGAAAATTATAATCCGTCAAAGCCACGACAAAATGGGGAGCATGAACTGAAGCGAACGAGTGATTATGAAACCTATAAACAGCACTCAGAAAAACCGGTAAGAAGGTTAACTTATTGGAAAGAAGTCAGAGAACAATTTACTGACTTGATTGAAGAGGAAATCTTACCACTACAGAATAGATAATTTATAGCAAAGAACAAAATTTAAATATACTTACTTTCTTAAATAAAGTTTTATAGATGTTTCTTCGTATTATCTAGTGTAAATGAAAAACTAATAGCAATAAAAAAGTTACCATAATTTATTGTTTGAACTATTTCATCTTCAGATGGAGGTATACATTAAGTGGAGCTATTATTAACTGATGCTGAAGCATATGATTTAATTAAGCTACTGAAAAATGTAATAAAGAAGCACCGAAAGGTAATTACTTATCCTACTAATGGAACTATTCAAATAAAAAGCTTTTCAGATGATCAAAGAAAATTTGAATTAATGTATTTTCTTACTGAAACAAAAAAAACTTTTCAATTTTTAGATAAAACGACAAATCTAACACTTTTAAGAATCAACTTAAACAATGGATTCCATAAAAATGCTAATGGTGAAAGATTTAGAGGAAATCGAATTAATATTTTCTCGGAAGAAGAATTTATTTTAAAAAATGATGGACATACCCATACAAAGAGTTATCCTTTACCATACAGGTCAATTACAAATACCACTGATGTATTTGTAATACTAAAGAACATTCTGGAGTATGCCAATATCCAAAATAAAGAAATGATTCAACTAACTGTTCAAGATGGTTTTGATATATAATAAGGGAGAGGAGGTGCTGTTTTTGAAAGCAAACGATATGGCTTTAAACTACTTTGATTGGGTGAAAAATAATCATCAGTTTCAAGATGTTAATAATAATACCATCGAAGTGCAGACACCTTTTCTCGACAACTTTGGTGATAATATTTCCTTGGTTATTACAAAAGATGGTTCGAATTTCAAAATTACAGATGAAAGTTATACTATTTGGAATTTAAAGTCTAATGGAATAGATTTAATGAAGAATACTACGTTAAGAAATCAATTAATGCATTCAATTATTGATTTCGATTCCGCTAATCTGAGTACGAATAATGAAATCATTAAAGTATCAGATGAAAAAAACTTAAATCAGTCTATACATGAAATGACTCAAACTTTATTAAGATTATCCGATTTGTCTTTTACTCACAGTAGTAGAATAAAAACAATATTTTATCAAGAAGTGTTAGATTACTTTTCAGAAAATAAAGTGCAGTATAATTACTTTCCAAATTTCTATATAACGGGAAAGTCACAACTAAAACATAAGATTGATTATCTTTTTTTTAATAAAGACCGAGAAAGAAAATTAGTGAAAGTGCAAAATTCACTCAATAAAAATAGTGTGGATTCAGTTTTAATAAGTTGGTTAGATACCTCTTCGTATAGAGCTGCTAATTATGGTGAGAATACTACACTTGATGTAATTGTGAGTGGAGAAAATTATAGTAATGTTAAAGAAGAATTTATACAGGCTCTTAATGAATATAATATTGGAGTAGTCAACTTTGACAATAAAGAAGAGTTGCAGAGAAAATTCGCTTAAAAATGCCTGAGTTTTTAACTTTACGTAATAAGCTTAAGAGATAAAGCAACCAACAAAAAAATATGTGAAAAGCCATCGAGTGACAAATAACACTCGGTGGCTTTATTACATTTATTTCCCGTGACAATGTTTGTATTTCTTACCGCTGCCACAAGGACATGGCTCATTTCGGCCAACTTTTTTTACTTGGATAGGTTCTTGCTTTCCAACGTTTTTATTTGTAAAAGAAACAACGTTATTAGGAACAGAGGACGATGTATTATAATTTTTAGTTAGTTCTCTTGGCGTATGACCTCGGTTGGACCATTTGCGCGAATGGTTGTTTAAGTTTTGATATAGATGGCTAAATTCTTCTACGTCTTCCAAGCTATCAAAAAGAATGCCAAACTGAGTATCTAGTTCTTGAACTAGATCTCGCATGCCTAAATCGAGTTTAATATGAACCATAATCACATCCATGATATCTACAAGTTTTTCTGAACTTATTTTTTTAGCGAAAAATCGTTTCATTTTCTTGTATTGAGCCGTTCGCTCGTCAAATTCGTGTTTAGCAAAATAGTGGATATCAACTTTTGTTGGTTGGTAATAATCGTGGTGTGAAGACCTTGACATGAAAAGGGGTACTTCATTTTCATCCATAACAGAATTGTCAAAGATGTGTTCCAGACTATCTGTAATGCTTAGTCGCTCATTAAACCAAGCTAACCCAATTAATTCAAGCAATAATTCATCGAGTTCTAATGGATATTGTTTGTTGTGTTGACGCCACACTTGTAAGAAAAATTCTGTTTCAAAAGCTCCGTACAGGTTCATAAAAGATTCTGCATATTCACGAAGTAGACTTTTTCTTTTATTTTCTTCTTTAAAATCAGAATCATCAATAAAGTTTTGCAGCATGTCTTTGGTCTCATTTGGCAATACTAAGGTGTAAGTATTCTCGTAATAAAATAAGAAGACCCACCGAAAATAAATTAAATCAAATAAGTCCGGATTTTTACGGGCGAAGGGAATGAAATCGATATCTTTTGGACCATTCATTAGTTCTTTTAAGAGTTGAATATTTTCTTTTGGTTGAAAAGATAATCGATGTTGGCTTTTAAGAGATAGCTCTTCAAAGAAATCTTCAGCAATCACAGTTTTTGTCTTACTGCGGCGCACTTTATAACGAAGGTCAGTGGCTATTGCAATCATATCTTCTTTTGAATAAGTTGTTAGGCATTCCGTAAATGAAAAGACTGGTTTATGCAAAACAAGGATATGTCCATATAGTTCGTCCCGCATTTCTGGTGTAAGTTCTTCAGGCATTTGGTGTGTCTCCTTTGTTTTAATAATCGTATTTTTACAGACATTTATATGTGCCTTCTAATTCAGTGAGCGTTGGCAATTTATGACCACGAGTTAAATTATTCTCTTGAATATAGGTATTGATTTTATTAGCAACTTCATGGTGTTTATTCATTACTTTTGCTCCTTTTACTAAAAGTATAACATATCTTGATTTATCGATGCATTGACAAATTTTACGGGTATAATTTATTATGTGGTTATACTCACCTAAATTTCATGAAAAGAAGCAAAGACGGAAAAATCCGTTTCTATGTGTTGTGCTAACTCGTCTGGGATTAATATCAAAAGAAGCAATAGGAATAACTGTAACTATTAAAAATAGGAGGCTATTAAAATGTCTAAATTTCCAAAAGATTTCTTATGGGGCGGAGCATTAGCAGCCCACCAATTCGAAGGTGGCTGGGATCAAGGTGGTAAAGGGCCAAGTGTCGCTGATGTGATGACTGCTGGTGCAGCTGGTAAGCCACGCGAAATCACAAAAACGGTTGAAGAAGGCAAGTTTTATCCGAATCATGAAGCGATCGATTTTTACAATCGTTACAAAGAAGATGTGGCGTTGTTTGCTGAAATGGGATTGAACAGTTTACGTACATCTATCAACTGGACGCGTATTTTCCCGAAAGGCGACGAAGCTGAGCCAAATGAAGCTGGACTTCAATTTTACGATGATTTATTTGATGAATTATTGAAAAATGGTATTGAGCCGGTCATTACGCTGACTCACTTTGAAATGCCGCTGCACTTAGCACAAAACTATGGTGGATTTAGAAACCGTAAAGTAGTGGATTTCTTTGTTAAATTTGCCGAAGTGGTTTTCAAGCGTTACAAAAACAAAGTGAAATACTGGATGACATTTAATGAAATCAACAATATGATGGATTACACAAACCCGATTTTCTTATGGACAAATGTAGGGGTTCAAGTTGAAGAAGGCGAAAACGCTAAAGAAGTGATGTATACTGCAGCGCACCATGTGTTGTTGGCAAGTGCTCTATCAGTGAAAATCGGTCACGAAATCAATCCTGATTTCCAAATTGGGGCAATGGTGTCTCATGTACCGATCTATCCATTAACTGCTCATCCAGAAGATGCTATGTTGGCTGAAGAATCAATGCATTTGCGTTATTTCTTCCCGGATGTACAAGTACGCGGGTATTATCCAAACTATACGCTGAAGGAATTTGATCGTGAAGGCTTGAATATACCTATTCAAGAAGGTGACGATGAAATATTAGCACAAGGTAAAGTGGACTATCTAGGGTTCAGCTATTACATGTCTAATGTGGTGGATCATAAAGATGAAAATAACGATGATGAGGCTGCTAACGTGCATGGTAAGATTCCTTATCAAGTAGACAACCCATATCTAAAAGCTAGTGATTGGGGTTGGACGATTGATCCGGTAGGTTTGCGTTACACGTTGAATCGTTTCTGGGATCGTTATCAAATTCCGCTATTCATTGTAGAAAACGGGTTTGGTGCGATTGATATTGTCGAAGAAGACGGCAGCATCCACGATGAAGCTCGTATTTCTTATTTGCGTGAACACATCAAACAAATGGGCATCGCGATAGATCACGACGGTGTTGAACTAATGGGGTATACACCTTGGGGCATCATTGATATCGTTTCTTTCACTACTGGAGAAATGAAAAAACGTTACGGTATGATTTATGTAGACCGTGATAACGAAGGCAACGGAACGATGGAACGAAGCAAGAAAGATTCGTTTGACTGGTATAAAAAAGTCATCGAAACAAATGGAGAACAATTGTAATGAAAAGTTTGACTCTCTCATTGTTGTATATTCAGCAATGAGAGAGTTTTTTCTTTTTTTCCTAATTTGAGAGTAGGGAGACTAGTCTTTGAACAGAGGGAGAGTCAATGTCAGATCGGACTGTCCGTTAAGTTTTAAAATATTATCCGTATACCGTAGCAAAAATCCTCTAGAATACTCTTTAATGGCTTGATAAGCAGATGTCTGTTTCATCAGTTCAGCTTCAGCGGAACTGATTTGAGAAGATTCTCCGCTAAAAAAGAGGCGATTGTTTTCACCGACAAAGGTGCCCACTTCATCAGGATTGGTTTTGTCATACCATTGTTCTTCGATTATCTGCCGCAATCCCATATCGATACCGTCCTTAACAAATAAAGAAGTAGCGTAGTCTGCATAATGCAACAGCTGCTCATCCGTTTGGTTCGTTTCAGCAGCCCAGCTGTCTACGTCTAAAGTGCTTTTCTGGTAATTCAGTTGTTTGCTATCAATCGTGATCTGCCCAATACTGGGTGTCATAATGGAAAAAGCAGCTGTAGTGATATCGTATGAAGTCTCTTCTTTGCTGGCGATATCTTGGACATGTGTGTGACCAGAAAAAGACACGTATACTTCATACTTGGTAAATAACTCTTGAACAACTTGTGCGTTATCCAACGTAAATCCGTTTGTCATAAAGTCGTTGTGCTCCAGTAAATTATGGTGCAACACAGGCAAGATAGTTTTACCAGTCTCTTTGGCTTCTTTCAAGACTGTTTCCATCCAAACCAATGTTTCTTCTTTTAACAACCCATTTGAAGGAGGGGCGCCTTTTCCTTCTGACTGGGAATAAACATTGGTGTCCAGCATCAATAGAATCAAATCAGTATACGGTTGCACGGCATAACTTAAAGAATGTTCGTCTACCGAAAAAGCCTCGGTATACCCCATGTCACTAAAAATCGTTTGAAAGTCTTGCGGCAATATTTGGGTTGTCTTTTCTTGACTGTCTCCATTGAATTTTCTGGCCCAGCCATTTGAGATATCATGATTGCCGGGAATGACGTAGACTTGTGTCCCCAATTCTTCTATTTGATGAAAATAATCTGCTAAGTCCAATGCGCTTTGTTTTTCTCCGTTTAAGGTCAAATCGCCACTGACGATCAGTAGTTTCGGTCGTTCTTTTTCTATTTGCCATACAAGTGCTTCCATTCGTTCTGTTGGGTAATCCAGTTCTTTTCCAGCTGATGTTTGTTGGATGTAGTCAAAATTTTCTCCATTATCAAACAGAGAAGGTGATAAGTAATGCACATCAGTGATTATCCAAATAGAATCTGTTTTAGAAATAGCTTCAGTTGGCATAAGCGGATCGCGTTTCAGTTCAGTCGATTCAATGGATTGTCCCATACCAAAGACAAATACCAGTACACCAGTCAGAAACAGAATGATTCCGGCTATTGTTTTCTTTTTCATAGCGAGCTCCTCTTGAGACCGTAGTTTGTTTGTTCATTATAATACAAATAGTGAAGACTCACTAGTGTATGATAGAGATTAAAACAAGTTCTATCTCAGACGGTAGTCCAAAAGACACTTTTAGTGTAAAATAGAATGGAGTGTTTTAAGGAGGCTGGAAGTATGGATTTAAATCAAAAAGCCTTGGCGTTATGGAATGACGGCAAAGCTGCTGAAGCTTTAGAACTCTTATTCAGAGCGATTGATGAAGAACCAAATGAAAAAGAAGGCTATTATAATCTGATCAGTTTATTGATTGCTGCTAAAAAGTTTGCAGATGCGAAAGCTGTCTTGGAGATGGCGGATGAAAAATTTGCCGCAGAGGAGTCATTTCTATATGCTTATGGAAATTGGCACTATCAGCAACAGCACTATACTGAAGCATTGAACAATTACTTATCCGTGTTCCAGCAACAAAAGAGTATTTTTAAAGGAGAAGCTGCTGCTATGATCGGGCAGTGTTATCTAGCTTTACACCAACCGAAATTAGCGTTAGCCTATTTGTTGGAAGCAGAAGTCCATCATCCAGAAGATACGATGATCTTGCTAATGATTGGAAATAGTTTGTTGCAGACAGAATCGTTTTTAGATGCAGAGAGCTATTTTGACAAAGTGATCGCATTGGATGAAAAAAATGCAGAAGCGTGGTTCAAAAAAGGATTAGCTAAAAGAGTCCTGCAGCAAGACCCTAAAGAGGGGAAAGATTGTTTGCAAAAAGCCAAACAATTGGATCCGAAACAGTTTTTGACTTATGCGCAGCAATTAAAAGAAATTGAATCAGTTGTCACTAAAAAAGAAGAGTAGCACGAAAATAAGAGCGTTGGGTAAGACGTGTGAGCTGCCTTACCCAACGCGTTTAAGAAACACGCAGAAAAGGGTGGAGAGAATTTGGATTTTCAAGAAGAGTTATTTGATGCAACAACAGAACCATATATCGTTGGGGGAGTTAAAGCGATCTTTTTTCAAAATCCGTCCAATTTTTATAAAGTGCTGTTGATTCAAATTACCGAAACCAATAGTGACTACAAAGAACAAGAAGTCGTGATTACCGGAAATTTTGGTCAGATCCAGGAAGAAGAAGTGTACCGTTTTTATGGGAAGTTAGTGGACCATCCTAAGTTTGGTGTGCAGTTTACTTCCAGCCGGTACCATCAAGAGAAACCAACTTCAGCTGAAGGAGTCATTGCCTATCTATCAAGCGATAAATTCCCTGGTATTGGAGAAAAAACGGCTGAAGCAATCGTGGATGCGTTGGGTGAGGAAGCGATTGATCGGATCAACGCAGATCCGAATGTCTTAGAACAGATTACTCAACTCAATCAAAAAAAACGCGATACGATTGTAGAAGTGATTCAGCAAAATAACGGCATGGAAAAAATCATTATCGGATTGAATCAATTTGGCTTTGGTAGTCAACTGGCATACAGCATCTATCAGACCTATCAAGAACAAACCTTAGAAGTGATCCAGGAAAATCCCTATCGTTTGCTGGAAGAGGTCGAGCATGTAGGATTTAAAAAAGCCGATGCAATTGCAGAACAATTAGGGTTTAAAGCTGATTCTCCGATGCGGATCAAAGCTGCTATTATGTTTTCATTAAATGAATTGTGCATGTCTAATGGAGATACGTATACAAATGCGGAAAATTTGCTTACCAAAACAATCGAAGTCTTGGAATCCAGTCGTTCTTTCTTGATTGAGCCTGAAAGCGTGGCAGATGAAGTCCTGCATTTGATCGAAGAAAACAAGCTGATTGAAGATGAGGGTAAATTGTATATCCGATCGTTGTTTGCTGCTGAATGGGGAATAGCGACTTCGATTGAACGGTTGTTGGAAAGCAAATCAAAAATCAATTACACCCAAGATATTGAAAAAGAAATCGCAATCGTCGAAAAAACATTTGCGATCCAATACGGCAATTCGCAAAAAGAGGCGATAAAAAAAGCGGTTCAATCTCCTGTGTTTATTTTGACGGGTGGTCCTGGGACAGGGAAGACAACCGTTTTAAATGGTATCGTGACCTTGTATGCTGAGTTAAATGGATTGTCGTTAGATGTCAATGATTATACGGAAGAGAAACCTTTTCCTATTTTGTTGGCGGCTCCTACGGGAAGAGCTGCGAAAAAGATGAATGAAGCGACCGGATTGCCGAGCAGTACCATTCATCGTTTATTAGGTTTGAATGGAACGGAAAATCCGGATAGCGAACAATCTGAAAAGGAATTGGATGGCGGATTATTGATCGTGGATGAGATGTCCATGGTGGATACTTGGCTGGCCAATCAATTGTTGAGAGCTGTTCCGAATCATATGCAGGTTTTATTTGTAGGAGATAAAGATCAATTGCCTTCTGTCGGTCCCGGCCAAGTGCTGCATGATTTACTTGCCAGCCAGAAAGTTCCGAGTATGGAGTTGAATGAGATCTACCGTCAAGGGGATGGTTCGTCGATTATCACTTTGGCGCACAATATTAAAAATGGAGAGCTGCCCAACGATTTTCAAAAACCGCAACGCGATCGATCGTTCTTCAATTGTTCCGCCTTTCAAATTGAAGAAGTGATTCGTCAAGTAGTGAGTAAAGCGAAATTAAAAGGCTTTACAGCTCAAGATATCCAAGTATTGGCGCCCATGTACCGTGGTCCAGCAGGGATTGATGCATTGAACAAAATGCTGCAAGAAATTTTTAATCCCAACGATACTGGGCGCCGAAAAGAAGTAACGTTCAACAATAAAGTCTATCGTATCGGGGATAAAGTCCTGCAATTGGTCAACTACCCGGAAATGAATGTGTTCAACGGGGATATGGGTGAAATCGTCGGGATTTCTTACGCGAAAGAAACGGAAGATAAGGTAGATGAGCTGATTTTGCGGTTTGATGCCAATGAGGTCACTTACAAACGAAATGAATGGAATAAAATCACTTTAGCTTATTGTTGTTCGATCCATAAGTCTCAAGGTAGCGAGTTTAAAATGGTTATTTTGCCAATGGTGCGCAATTATCACCGGATGCTTCGGCGAGATTTATTGTACACGGCGATTACCAGAGCCAGTGAATTGCTGATCTTGTGCGGAGAGATTCCAGCTTTTCACGAAAGTGTGATGAAATCTTCTGCCAATCGGTTGACCACGTTGAAAGAGCGTATCACGGGTGAATCAGGGGAAGAACAAGCAACGACTGAAGCTCCAAAAGTGGAAAATGCGGCCGACACTAGCGAATCAAGCAAACAAGTTGCTCCAACTTCAAGTGAAGAAACGCAAGCAGTGACCGTAGAAACAAAAGCTTCGAAGGTAGTCCTGGACTACCGCTTAACCGCCGCTAACATGAAAGAAATCGACCCCATGATCGGCATGGAAGGCATATCTCCTTATCAAATGTAATTCAAGAAAGATTCCTTTTTGAGATTGACCTCCAAAAGTTAGAGTAAAATCTAATTTTTTGGGGTTATTTTTTATGCAAGGTATAGGGAAGAGAGGAATTCAAGCTACCTTTGTTCAAGAATTTTTAAGAGTTCTTTGAGCGATTATTTATTAACGAAGAAACAAATCATCGCTGCTCGAATAGTATACGAGGGTGCTAGAGACAACTAGTAGCGCTATTGTCTTTGACTATTCTTCAAAGAAGGATTTATTTAATGTCTTCTTGATGAAGAATGGGGTTTGAACATCAAGAGTAAAACTTCCTTGATGAAGAATGAGATTTGAACATCAAGAGTAAAACTTCCTTGATGAAGAATGAGGTTTGAACATCAAGAGTAAAATTTCCTTGATGAAGAATGGGTTTTGAACATCAAGAGTA
>NZ_JBGQQW010000035.1:0-18797 GCF_045528485.1 Desemzia sp. FAM 23990 | reverse complement strand
AAACTTCCTTGATGAAGAATGGGTTTTGAACATCAAGAGTAAAACTTCCTTGATGAAGAATGAGGTTTGAACATCAAGAGTAAAATTTCCTTGATGAAGAATGGGTTTTGAACATCAAGAGTAAAACTTCCTTGATGAAGAATGGGTTTTGAACATCAAGAGTAAAACTTCCTTGATGAAGAATGAGGTTTGAACATCAAGAGTAAAATTTCCTTGATGAAGAATGGGTTTTGAACATCAAGAGTAAAACCACCTTGATGAAGAATGGGGTTTGAACATCAAGAGTAAAATTTTCTTGATGAAGAATGGGGTTTAAACATCAAGAGTAAAACTTCCTTGATGAAGAATGAGGTTTGAACATCAAGAGTAAAACCATCTTGATGAAGAACGGGATAATGTAAGGAGCAAGCCTTCATTTACTCATCAAACAAATATTTCATTTCACGCTGAATAGAGCATTCCACACTATTCATTCCATTATTCACTCTATTAAAGATTAGCAGTGCCAACACCAACATAAATTTAGAAACGTGGAAATACATCAAATGGTACAACCTTGCTCGATCAAAAGCAAAATTGCCTGGACTAAGTTCGGTTAAATTCCAAACTCAAATCAGCCCATCAATTACATAATAAAAACTCTAACTTTTCAGGGTCAAGACCGAAAAGTTAGAGTTTTTTTATTGTAGTGTATGCTAAAGAAAATCAATCCATAAGAAAATACCCAACAGAATAATCAAGATAAAAACATAGCGCTTAAATTGTTGACTGGGGATTCGACTATACAAGAAGTTGCCTAGCCAAATAGCCAAAGCAATTGCTGGGAGCGAAAAGCCATACAAAATAAATAACTCTTTTGACCAAAATCCACCTAAAAAATGGCCAATAATAATCATCAGACTGGAAACCAAAAAATGAGCTTGTAACGTTTCTCTAAAAACAATTGGATCCCATTTTCGCATAGTACCATAGACTACTATAGGTATGCCATTCATATTGTACGCACTGCCCAACATACCAGCAGCAAAACCAAATGGTCCTGTACCCATCGGACCTTGCAGTTTTTTACCCAGTTTAGTCTGGTTAAGGTTTGGGTTAGAGAGGGAATAAATCCCATAAAGAATAAGAAAAATACTTAATATGGAAGTAATCAGTATTTTCGGAGCAAATTTGACCAGCCCTAAGCCGAATGGAATCCCTATTAGTGTAGCCAAAGACAGTCGCCGTAAAACAGGCCGATCAACCTCTTTCCAACCTGAAAGAACAGTCAGTATGGCGACCGTAAATCCTGCTAACCCGATTAAAGAAACTGAAGTTGAAAAACTAATCGGCAATAAAGCCAATAATGGCATACTGACGACTGAGTCGCCAAATCCAAAAACAGCACGCATCAAAGAACCTAGAAAAACGACTCCGACCACCAGTAAAATAATTGTTGCATCCACAGAAATAAACTCCTTTTTGTCTCCCAATGAACAGGGATAAAGACATTTTTGAACTAGATATTACAAGTCTTCATTTTACCATACTCGTTGAAAGATTAAGGCAAAAAAGAAAGAACCAAGAATAATCCTGGTCCTTGTGCGCGCTTTAGTGAGCAACAAACCAAAAGAGTCTTTTTACCGTACGGATGCTTAAATCAAAAGGAGTGTAGCCCAGTTCTTCTCCATCAGTTTGACCTTCGATTACGGACGAAACTGACAGGCGCATGTGTTCTCCTTTAAAGTAATGAACTGCCTCATCCTCTAAATGTTTACCAGTTGTAAAGAGAGTAAAGAAAAGTTTTAAAAACTTCCATCCAGAGATGCGTTCTACAACAATTAAATCCATTTTGCCATCTGTCAGAGCAGCTTTAGGAGAAATTTTGATTCCGCTGCCGAAGTAAGGATGATTATTTGTAGTGACTAAAAAAGCTCTCTCAAAGGATTCTTTTTTCCCATCTACATCGACCGCTAAAGGAAAGGGTTGTTGTCGTATAAAATGTGAAATCACTGCGGATAAATAAATCAACGAATGCAGTTTGAGTTTATTGAAGACTGTTTTGGAAGAAGAATGGTTGACTGCTTTGATAATCGAAGCGTCTAATCCAAGTCCGACGTTGTTAACGGTAAAACCTTGACGGTAAGTAGGGATATCCAGAAAAGCTAAAACATCCAGCTCTTTAGGTTCAGTTGCAGCCATAATTTGTTCGAGAGCCTTTTTGGGATGATGGGAAATTCCAGCTCCGCGAGCAAAGTCGTTTCCGGATCCAGATGGGATATACCCTAAAGGAACAGAGGCGTAACGTTCTCCTAACCCATTCAGGCTTTCGTGAATTGTCCCGTCACCACCAATAACGATGATCAAGCCATCTTTAATGGACTGTTGGGCTATTTTTTGAGCGATATCAGCTGTGATTTTCGTGGTGTGTCCTGCATATTGACTCTCATGGACAAAAACAACCTTATCTTTTTGTTCTAAATATTGTTTGACTTGTTTCCCTATTTTTTCCCCTTTTCCTGAACCGGAATGAGGATTGATGATGAGATGAAATTCTTTAATCATTGACATATGTAGCTCCTACTAAATAAGTTAATATTTCTTAGTCGATCATGCTTTCATATTATAAACCAAAGAATCTAAAAAAGAAATCAGCTAATTAGTTGTTCCATTGAGCTGCCTCATCCTGCAAATGATTGAGCAGAATACATCTGAATTTGATAAATGCATGTTATGGTAAAGGTAACTCATTTTGTTGCTTGCCGCAGCCAATAGGAAAGGATGAAGAATAGATGTCTAAAAAGCAAGTTGGAGGTTTAATTGTCTTATTTGGTGCCACAGGAGACTTAGCAATGCGGATGTTGTTGCCTGCCTTACAACAATTGTATCAACGGGGATTAGTATCGGATAATTTTGCTCTATTAGGTGCATCACGAACACAAATGACAGATCAAGAGTTTCAAGAACTTGTGCGTAAATCCGTCGAGAACGGGCCTAATTTTGAGGAGTTAGATGAAAAATTCTTTGAACATTGTCGTTACCAAGGAACGGATAATACGAATCTGGAAGATTTAAAACAGCTGCGTGAAAAAATAGAATTAGTAGCCAAAGAATTTGAAACACCAGATGAATACATTTATTACTACTCCATTGCTCCTGAATTGTATGACGAGACAACTACGAATATCCAAAAAGCAGAAATTACTGAATTGCCAGGGAATCATCGTGTAATTACGGAGAAACCATTTGGAGACAGTTTAGAGACTGCTGAAGAATATCACCGCTTATTATTGAAAGTATTTGATGAAGAAGATTTATACTTTATGGATCATTTTCCTGGAATGGATTTTGTACAAAATATTCTAGCCACACGATTTTACAATCCTTTGATTGAAGGTATCTGGAACAACAATTTTATTGAAAACGTACAAATTTCACTTCCTGAGAATTTATCTATTGGTACGCGCGGCAGTTTTTATGAGGAAAATGGCGCGTTGCTGGATATGTTCCAAAACCATTTATTACAAATACTCTCCATTGTGGCCATGGAATTACCAGCTGAATTAACTACCGAATCCATTCACAAAAATAAACTGACGCTTTTACAAAACTTACCGACATTCACCACAGAACAAGTGGAGCAAAAAGTCGTTCGCGGTCAGTACAAAGCTGACAGCGAAGGGAAGTACAAGAGTTACCGCAATGAAGAGAAGGTAGATAGTGACAGTGATACGGATACTTATGTGGCGATTGAGTTATCGGTTGATGCACCACGATGGCAAGGGGTGCCTTTCTATTTACGAACAGGAAAAGCATTGATAGAAGATTATACAGCGATCGATATTTTGTTGAAATCGACGAATGCTGCTGATTCAGATGTAGCCACTCGGATTACTTTTATGGCTGAACCTGCACAGGGAGTATCACTGGTTCTGAACCAAAAAATGCCGAATAATGAGTATGAGCCGGTTACTACATTTATCGGTCCTGATACAGAAACGTTTAAAGAATATTACATTGCCGATCCATATGAGAATATGATTTACGATGCTTTAGCAGGAGATCGAACTCATTTCTCTACTTACGAGGAAATCAAAGAACAATGGCGTATTACCGATAGTATCGTTACAGCTTGGAAGGAATCACCAAGACCTGATTTTCCGAATTATCGTGCGCATACGTTTGGCCCTATTGAAGCTGAAGAATTACTGAAAAAGAATCGCCATGAATGGGTCAAACGTATCTGATAAATACTCTACAAAATGGATGGTTCAAGTAGGAATGAATAAATTAAAAAAACGATACAAGGAGAAACTTATGTCAATAAATTGGAAAAATTTTCTTTTACGCACGTTAACATCCATTATTGGAATCACATTAATCAGTTTTGGTTCTGCTCTTAGTGAGTCAATGGATATGGGACTAGACCCATTTACTGCATTAAATAGAGGAGCATCAGCTCTATTAGGGTTTAGCTTAGGAAATTATCAACTCGTTGTGAATTTGGTTATCTTAGCAATCGTGTTTTTTATGAAACACTCGCTGATTGGCTCTGGGACTATTTTTAATATGGTATTAGTAGGATATCAAGTCGAATTCTTCACTGGTCTATTTACCAATACCTTTGCGGTTGATGAACTGAGTTTAGTGATTCGAATAGTTGTTACGATTATTGCTATATTGATTTTTACTCTTGGTGTAGCCGTTTATATGGATACAGAATTGGGTGTCTCCCCTTATGATGCGATAGCACCTCTCATAACGGATAAAACGGGATGGAAGTATACTCCTGTTAGAGTAAGTCAAGACCTGATTGTCGTGTTGGCAGCTTTATTAGTTGGCGGACCTGTTGGAGTATCCACTTTTATTACCGGTTTTTTTGCCGGGCCACTGATTACTTTCTTCTCAAAGAAGGTTTCTCAACCTCTTATGGACAAATTAGCAGAAGCTTCTCAATAATTTGATGAGAATTCATTCGCTGTGACAATGAAGGGGCAGTACTCTTTTGATAAATAGGATGCATGATGTTATTACCGGCAAAAGAACTCCTTAAGAAGCGCGTCAGTTTCAGTAGAAGAGGTTCAATCTGAATTGCCGCAAACAGAGCGAATTAACCCTGATGAAGGTAGTTTTGACACAAGCAGTAGAGAAGATTAAAGGTAAATTGGATTTGAACGATAATAAATAAGATAAAAGATGATTTTTGTGGAAACCTCCATCAGTGAATTCAAACCATTGATGGAGGTTTGTTTGTGGCTTTTTTTAATCTATTTGCCATCGAATTCAAATAAATGGTAAACTGAAAATATAAAAAAAATTCTATTGAATTCATATTGGAGGAGATCAATAAAATGAAAAAGCTAAAAGTTGTTGGTTTATCTTTAGGTCTATTGTTAGTGGTCGGTTGCGGGGCAGAATATCCGGCAGAGGAAAGCCATTTGGAAGGAGCGCTTTTTAGCGGACAAAGTAGTTCTGGGCAGCTGTTTTTTTCTGAAGGAACCTTACGAGTGATGAACAATGACCTTCAAGTCACACCAAGTACGGAACCAAGCGATATTGAAGAACTGGCACAAGAAGAAACGGCTATTCCATCAAATGGAGAATACGAGGTAGATGTTTCTGCTTCAGGTGATACATACGAAATTCAAACAGAAGACGGCTTCACGTTTACCTTAAAGCGCATTGGAGAACGTATTTTTGAAGATGAAGATGGCAACACATACAATACTGACGAGTATTTTGATTAGATTGAAAGAGACTAGAGTCCGTAAACCCGAAAAATCTGTTAATCTGCCAAATAAACTTTTTTGATTCAGACAAGCAGTTTTTAAAATTTTGCAATTGACATTCGGCAGGATATTTTCTATACTTTGTATGTTATAAAGGATATGTCAAATTTTAAACTTGCTTTGCAGAAAGGTTTTCCTTGGCTGAAAGAAAACCATCAAGCAAAATTGGACGCTCCCTTTTGAGATACAATAGAAATATTGTCGGTTCTCCCGTTATCGAGACTATAAGAGGTAATGAGTTGGTCGAATCCATTCATTGCAAGCAAGGTGGTACCGCGATGCGTCGTCCTTGTTTAGCAGTGGGAGATTGGGCTTTTTTTGTTGCCATTTTATCCAGAAAGCCCCATTTGAGGAAGCAAATAGAAGGAGTAGAAGAATATGAAACACATGACAAGTAAAGAAGTTCGTTCGTTATTTTTAGAATTTTTTGAATCTAAAGGACACAAGGTTGAGCCAAGTGCTTCATTAGTTCCTATTGATGATCCCACTTTATTGTGGATCAATTCAGGAGTCGCAACACTGAAGAAATATTTTGACGGATCGGTGATTCCTGACAATCCTCGCATCACAAATTCGCAAAAAAGTATTCGTACCAATGATATTGAAAATGTAGGGAAAACAGCCCGCCATCATACTTTATTTGAAATGTTGGGAAACTTTTCCATCGGCGACTACTTCAAAGAAGAAGCGATCGTTTGGGCATGGGAATTCTTAACCGATGAAAAATGGTTAGGATTGGATCCTGACAAATTGTATGTAACGGTCTATCCTGAAGATGAAGAAGCCAAACAAATATGGAAAGAAAAAGTTGGCTTAGCTGATGACCATGTTGTTGATGTAGAAGACAACTTCTGGGATATCGGTGCTGGTCCAAGTGGTCCGGATTCTGAAATTTTCTATGATCGTGGCGAAAGTTTCAACAACTTGGCTGAAGAGGATCCAGAAAATTACCCAGGTGGCGAAAATGAACGCTGGTTGGAAATTTGGAACTTAGTATTTTCTGAATTCAACCACAAGCCAGATGACACTTATGAACCACTTCCGAACAAAAATATTGATACCGGTATGGGTCTTGAGCGTATTGTATCGATTATTCAAGATGCGCCGACAAACTTTGAAACAGATCTGTTTATGCCGATCATTCATACTGTAGAAGAAATGAGCCAAGGTAAAAAATACGGCGATAGCTCTGCGACAGACATCTCATTTAAAGTGATTGCAGACCACATTCGTGCTGTAACTTTTGCGGTTGGAGATGGCGCATTGCCTTCTAATGAAGGACGAGGCTATGTGTTGCGTCGTTTATTGCGTAGAGCGGTTATGCATGGGAAGAAATTAGGCATCGACAAAGCATTCTTCTACAAATTAGTTCCAATAGTAGGCAATATTATGGAAAGCCACTATCCAGAAATTTTAGAAAACCAAGACTTTATTGCGAAAGTGATTCGTATAGAAGAAGAACGATTCCACGAAACAATCAATGATGGATTAAGTATTTTAAATGATTTAGTGACTTCTTTAAAAGAAAGCGGCGAAAAAGAAATTGTCGGGACAGATATTTTCCGTTTGTATGACACTTATGGTTTCCCGGTAGAATTGACGGAAGAATACGCTGAAGAAGAAGGATTAGCTGTAGACCATAAAGGCTTTGAAGTAGCAATGAACGAACAAAGAGAACGTGCTCGTTCTGCTCGTAGCGATGAGACATCAATGGCCGTTCAAACGGGTCTATTTGCAGACGTTATTGAAGAAAGCCAGTTTGTTGGGTATAACCAAACAAGAAGCAAAGGGAAATTAGTGGTCGTGGCTACTGACACAGCTTTGACAGATACGGCTGAAGCTGGAGAAACCGTTCGCGTGATTTTTGATCAAACGCCTTTCTATGCCGAAATGGGTGGACAAGTTGCGGATACCGGTGTCATTTTAAATGCTGCTGATGAAGTGGTTGGTAAAGTAACCGATGTGAAAAAAGCACCAGCAGGTCAAACGTTGCATACAGTGGAAGTTGAAAAAGAGTTGGTAGCAGGCGAAACGTATGTATTAGCTGTTGACGAAGCAGCTCGACGCAAAATCACACGCAACCATACAGCTACTCACTTGTTGCACCAAGCGTTGAAAGACATTCTGGGCGAACACGCCAACCAAGCTGGGTCATTAGTAGCTCCGAACCATTTGCGTTTTGACTTCACTCACTTTGGTCAAATCACCAAGGAAGAATTAGACCAAATGGAACAGATCGTAAATGAAAAAATCTGGTCTTCTATCCCAGTCGAAACTGTTGAGACCGATATTGAAACGGCTAAAGACATGGGGGCTATGGCATTATTTGGAGAGAAATATGGCCAAGAAGTTCGTGTCGTAAATGTAGGCAATTACTCTATCGAGTTATGTGGTGGGGTGCACGTCATGAACACGAGCGATATCGGAATCTTCAAGATTGTTTCTGAATCCGGTATTGGTGCAGGAGTTCGTCGCATCGAAGCGGTAACGAGTGAGGCAGCTTATCGTTTGATCAACGAAAACCAGACTTATTTGGAAGAAGTGAGCGCATTAACAAAAGCACAACAATTGAAAGACGTTGTGAAAAAAGTGGAACAATTGCAAGCTGAAGTTAGAGACTGGAAAAAAGAAAACGAGTCATTGCAAGCAAAATTAGCCAATAACCAAGCGGCTGATATCTTTAACGAGGTTGAAGTAGTAAACGGCATAACAGTGATTGCAGCTCAAGTCGATGTCAAAGACATGAATCAATTGCGCCAATTAGCTGACCAATGGAAACAAAAAGCTTCTTCTAATGTTCTTGTGTTAGGATTAGTGAAAGATGGAAAAGTCAACTTATTGACAGCTGTTGATGAAGAAACCGTCAAAAAAGGCTTGAAAGCCGGAGACCTAATCAAAACAATCGCTCCATTTGTAGGCGGTGGCGGTGGCGGACGTCCTGACATGGCTCAAGCTGGTGGAAAGAATCCAGACGGCTTACAAGATGCTTTGGCTAAAGCAGCTGAATGGGTAAGAGAAAAAAGCGAATAATTTGGAAATGAAATAATAAGAAGTCCTATAGAGTCTGCCGATAGCGAGTGGCCTATAGGACTTTTTTTGTTGGTTGATTATGCATGAGTTCGCTTCAATGTGTTCAGTAGTCTATGAAAAGTAGGAATGGCTTTGAGAACGAAGCTAGGGGCCATTTGGTTTTTCAAAAACCTTTGAATGGCTCTGAGAACGGAGATAAGAGCCATTTGTGCTTTCGAAAACCTTTGAATGGCTCTGAGAACGAAGATAAGAGCCATTTGTGCTTTCAAAAAAAGTTAAAATAGCTCTAAGAGCAGGGATTGGAGTCCTCATGGTACCTCGAAATAGTCAGTAAGTATCTGAGCATTGTTTTTAGTCTTAAATATTTAATCCATAGAAAAAAGAAGAGATAAAAAACGTATATTACTATGTATCCAATATAAGGGGCTTTCTTTGCAATAATTTTGTGATGAGGTAACCTAGTATATAGAAGGCAAGGCATACTAAAGCACAATACAATGGAGGGGAACCATTAAAAGAATAGAATTAAATCTGAAAAGAACGTAGAAGAGTAGTTTAAAGAGTAATTTGTATGGTAAAATAGATTTGTAATATCATTTTTTTGAATAGCATTGTAGTTTGCATGAGTTTCTTGTAAAATAAAAGATGTAGTTAACAGAAATAGAGGTGTAAATGATGGGCACAAAAGATGAAACAGTCCGCTTCAATGTTCCAGAGAACAGTGAAAAAGATGTTAAAGAAACATTATCTATTGTATATAAAGCACTGAAGGAAAAAGGATACAGTCCGATTAATCAAATCGTTGGTTATCTTCTGTCTGGAGATCCAGCCTATATTCCACGTCACAATGACGCCAGAAATTTAATTAAACGTCATGAACGTGATGAAATCGTGGAAGAGTTGGTGAAAAGTTACATGGACAAGAGTGTAAACGAAGATTGATGAGAATAATGGGGCTAGACGTAGGTTCTAAGACAGTTGGTGTCGCAGTGAGTGATCCGTTTGGTTGGACTGCTCAAGGTGTTGAAATCGTTAAAATCGATGAAGAAAATGAAGTGTTTGGGTTGGAAAGAATCGGTGAATTGATCAAACAATATGAAATTGCTAAAATTGTGGTCGGTTTGCCAAAAAATATGAACAACTCTATTGGTCCCCGTGCGGAAGCTTCGCTATCGTATGGAAAAATGCTGACCGAAGCTTTTAATCTTCCCATTGAGTTTCAAGACGAGCGATTAACGACTGTTCAAGCAGAGCGCATGCTAATTGAAGAAGGCAATACGTCACGTAAAAAGAGAAAAAAAGTCATTGATAAAGTGGCAGCTGTGATGATTTTACAAAATTATTTGGATGGTCATCACAACTAGCTTTTTTGTCTGTGTTAGGGTAAACTAATAAAGTTAATTTGGTAAAAAGAGAGGAGCCTAATTTATGGCACACGAACACAATCATGATCATGACCACGACCACCACGATCACGAACACATTACAATAATCGATGAACAAGGAAACGAAGAGTTATACGAGATTTTATTCACTTTTGATTCAGATGATTTTGAAAAATCTTATGTATTGGTTTATCCAGCTAGTGCTTCTGAAGGAGAAGAAGTTGAATTATCTGCTTTTTCATTCGTTCAAGAAGAAGACGGCAAACAAGGACAATTAGGACCTATTGAAACAGAAGAAGAATGGGACATGATTGAAGAAGTCTTAAATACTTTTATGGCTGATGAAGACGAAGCATAAGTCGCTTATTACAGTCCACGCTAAAAGCTGACAATATTGTTGGCTTTTTTTGTTCTATTTAATAGTCATATCATGTATAATGGTAAAGGTTAAGCCAGTAGATTACATAGAAATCGGTTTTAAATCCACTATCAGGTTATAAGATAAAGAGCCTGAGCTTTTTGCTGGAAGAACATTCAGCACTGAATAAAGGCAGCTAAATAGCGCTTTGTGGATGATTGGAGTGTTGAATTCCAGAAATTAAATGTGATTACTCTTATGATTAGCATAGAAAATGAGCTAGTCCCCAGCACTAATTTAGGAGGGAATTTGTTGAAAGATACTAATCAGGGAAAAAAGAATCAACAGTTAGATGGAAGACTAAAGAAGGAACAAAAAGAAAAAAGCGTCGTGACGAAAATTGTGTTGAGTATCGTGGCTGTTTTAATGGTTCTTTTAGTTGTTCTAGGTGTATCGGCATATAACTTTTATACATCCTCTATTGAACCTCTTGATCCAACCAGTGAAGAAGAAATTCAAGTGGAAATTCCAAGTGGATCTTCTCCCACCAGTATTGCGCGCATTCTGGAAGAAAATGGGATTATTAAAAGTGCTTCAGTATTTAATGTATATACTCGTTTAAATAACGAAGGACAGTTTAAAGCTGGGTATTATCTTATGTCGCCATCAATGACGATTGACAATGTCATTGATTCTTTACAAGAGGGTGGAACGGATTTTCCTGCAGATTCTGTTGAAAGAATTACGGTACCAGAAGGGTATACGATTACTCAGATAGCTGACATCGTTGGAGAAAGAACTCCCTACAGCGCTGAAGAGTTTATGGCGTTGATTGAGAATGAAGAATTCCAACAGCAACTGCTGACTCAATATCCAGCATTATTGACGGATGTTTTTGAAGCAGAAGGAGTCAGGTATGTGTTAGAAGGCTATTTATTCCCGGCTACTTATGAATTCCATGAAGAGATGTCTTTAGAAGAAATTGTGCAAGGTATGGTTGCTAAAATGAATGAAGTAATGCAACAGTATTATGCGCAAATTGAAGAACAAGGACAGACGGTTCATGAAATATTGACGATCGCTTCATTAGTTGAAAGAGAAGGCCTCAGTTACGAAGACCGGACTCAGATTGCAGATGTTTTCTATAATCGGATTGAGATCGGTATGCCGTTGCAAACAGACATTTCCGTATTGTATTCTCTTGATACTCATAAAGAACGAGTTTCTCATGATGATTTGGAAGTTGATTCACCTTATAATCTGTACCAAAATACAGGAATGGGACCTGGTCCGTTCAATAGCCCAAGTGAAGAAAGCATCAGAGCGACTATTAATCCGGCAGACACTGATTATTTATACTTCCTTGCTGATATAGATACACAAAAAGTTTATTTTGCTGAAACCTATCAACAACATTTGGAATACAAACGTGAATATGTAGACAATTGATGATCGAATCTTTTGGTGAATAGAAGTAAGTTGTTTAGTAAGAATAGAAAAAAAGATAGAGGCTGGAAGAACTTTCCAGCTTTTTTAAATGAAAAGGGGCAAATGCAATGAATAAATTAACAAAACCTATCGTTATTGGGGTGACAGGAGGTTCAGGTAGCGGGAAAACAAGTGTTAGCCGAGCGATTTTTGATCATTTTTCTGGTCATTCTATCTTAATGTTGGAACAAGATTTCTATTATAAGGATCAAAGTGAGCTTTCATTTGAAGAACGCTTAAAAACCAATTATGATCATCCTTTTGCATTTGATACAGAGCTGTTAGTTCAACATTTGCATGATTTGATTGAATTTAAAGCGATCGATAAACCGGTCTATGATTATTCTAGACATACTCGTAGTGATAAAATCATTCATCAAGAACCAAAAGAAGTGATTATTGTAGAAGGAATCTTGATTTTAGATGATCCGAAATTGCGTGAATTGATGGACATAAAAGTTTACGTGGACACAGATGATGATATTCGTATCATTCGTCGTATCAAACGAGATATAGAAGAGCGTGGTCGTACGTTGGATTCTGTTATTGAACAGTATTTAAATGTGGTTAAACCGATGCACAATCAATTTGTAGAACCGACAAAGCGTTATGCGGACATTGTGATTCCTGAAGGTGGTCGCAATCAAGTGGCAATTGACTTAATGACGACTAAAATTCATAGTATCATTGATTACCGAGAATAATACAATTGTGTATTTGTATTTCTTACGAAAGAAAGTTAGCCCCTAAATAAGACTAAAACTTTAAAGAATTTCCTAAAAGAACCAAAATTAATTTATTTGTTATTTACAATTGCTTTGTGTCGTGGTATCTTGTCATTATTATAAATATACAAGCATTGATGACGCTACCAATTTGAGTAGCTTAACTTAGAGGAGAGAAATATAATGATTGAACGCGTATACCCTATGACAATTGAAGGTAAAGAAAAATTAGAAGAAGAATTAGATCTGTTAAAAACAGAAAAACGAAAAGAAATTATTGAGCGAATCAAAATCGCTCGCAGTTTCGGAGATTTGTCTGAAAACTCTGAATACGAATCAGCTAAAGATGAACAAGCATTTGTAGAAGGCAGAATTACTCGTCTAGAGACAATGCTGCGTTTTGCTGAAATTATTGATAGTTCAGAAACAGCTGCTGATGAAGTTTCACTAGGTAAAAGAGTAACATTTATTGAATTACCAGATGGTGATGAAGAAGAGTACTTTATCGTTGGTAGTGCAGAAGCTGATCCGTTTAACGGAAAAATCTCAAACGATTCACCAATTGCTAAATCATTGATTGGTAAAAAGGTCGGAGAAGAAGTCGTTATTCAAACTCCAGGTGGAGATATGACAATTAAAATTACGAATGTTGAATTTGCTTAATTCTTTATTCTGTTTTACATGCAGCTGCCCTTTTTCATAAAGGGGCAGCTTTTTTGAATTTAGAATGATTGTCTATCAGTCTTAAGTCGTAAATGAATTTCCTGCTTTAGAACACTATATGTTTTTTAGAGAAAACGGTATACTGTAGGAAGAGAAATTGAACGTTCTAAAGAATAGGACAGTAAGAAGGAGATACAGCAAATGAGAAGCCATTGGAAATTTTTCTTGACCGTAGAAGCCTTATTGATTATTTGGTTTTTCTATCAATTGACCACTAATTTATTTATGGCTGTATTAGCTATTAGTGGGATAATCATGCTGGTTACCACTAGCCAATCTAAAAAGGAAAATAAGATCCCCTCTTATTTAGTAGGTGTTTTTCTACTATCGTTTGCGGTACTGTCTACTAGTGCTTTTTGGATCATCGTGTTGTTCACTTTTATGTTTATCGCAATCAAAGACAATGGAATCTTCATGAATAATCTGAGCGGTAAATTATTTAAAAAAGCACCTTGGAATGAAAAAGACATCATTGTAGTGGAAGCAGCAGAACAAACTCCAAAAAACGGTAAACGAAAAAAACAGGATTGGATCGGTCATCATAAAATTGGGCAATCGATTTTCGAATGGGATGATATCAATTTTTCCATCTTAATGGGTGATACTATTGTAGATTTGGGAAACACGTTTCTTCCAAAAGCAGAAAGTTATATCGTTATTCGTAAAGGATTTGGAAAGACACGCATTTTAGTTCCTAAAGGTGTCGGTGTAATGATTGAACACAGTGCAATCAAAGGAAAGGTGCTATTTGAGACAGAAGAGCTTTCTTTGGTAAATGAATCAGTCAAAATGTACAGTAAGGACTATGATCTTCATAACCGGAAATTAAAAGTTATCACTTCTGTAGGGGTGGGAGATTTAGAGGTGATCGCCATATGAATAAAAAGGCAACTGGGAAATTGTTCTTTTTGGCCTTTGGTTTAGCCTTTTTGATTTTATTTTTTGTAACGGCTTCTTTTAGTTACACCGTTTACCCGGACACTTGGTATGTTGAATTAGTAACGAGACATTTTTTTTACATTCCTATTTTCTTGTATTTATTTGTACTGGCTGGAATCATAGCCGCAATTATTGCTTTATATGGTTATATTTCGATTCGTAAACAAAATAAGCAATTGTTTAAGCTGTTAGAAGAATTGGCTAATGGAAATTATGAAGCTGTTGCATTTCAAAAACCTTTAGATAATGATTTTTATTCTTTATCCGCCATAGAGCTCCTTGAAAAGGATATAGATGTGATTCGAGAGAAGTTATTGGAATTGTCTCGAGAAGTACAAAAGAGCAGCAATCTGCCTAAATTTGTAGATGGTCAGACTAAAGAAGAAATACTGGAGCAAGAGCGTCACCGCTTAGCACGGGAATTACATGATTCTGTCAGTCAACAGTTATTTGCTGCAATGATGATGCTATCTGCCTTAAATCAACAATTAGCTGGTGCAGATGACGCTACTCGTAAACAAATGGATATGATTGAGAGAATCATCAATGAAGCTCAATCAGAAATGAGAGCGTTGCTCCTTCATTTAAGACCAGTGAATCTAGAAGGTAAGAGCTTGAAGCAGGGCATCGAACAATTATTAAAGGAGTTGAGTACAAAAATCCAGATTCAATTGTCTTGGTCAGTGGCTGATATATCTCTGCCTAAAGGAATCGAAGATCATCTGTTCCGTATCGTTCAAGAATTGTTGTCGAATACATTACGGCACGCGAAAGCCCACGAGTTGGAGGTGTATTTGGATAATGTAGACAATACAGTGTCTTTGAGAGTGATGGATGATGGAGTAGGATTCGATCCGCAGAAAAAGACGGTAGGAAGTTATGGGTTGCAAAATATCCGTGAGCGAGTAATTGGAATGGGTGGAACTTGTAAAATCATCAGCTTTTCAGGAAAAGGAACAAGTATTGAGATCAAAATACCAGTCATTAAGGAGAGTGAAATGAATCATGATTAAAGTGTTATTGGTAGATGACCATGAAATGGTGCGACTTGGTTTGTCGTCTTATTTAACGATTCAATCGGATATTGAAGTTATCGGGGAAGCGGAAAATGGAAAAATAGGTTATGAAAAAGCCTTATCGCTTAAGCCAGACATTATTTTAATGGATCTGGTCATGGATGAAATGAACGGGATTGAATCTACACAAAGTATATTAAAAGACTGGCCTGAAGCAAAAATCATTATTTTGACGAGCTTTATTGATGATGAAAAAGTATATCCTGCTTTGGAAGCAGGAGCATCCAGTTATATCCTGAAGACGTCAACTGCAAACGATATCGCTGTTGCTATCCGCAATACATACAAAGGGGAATCTGTTTTAGAGCCTGAAGTAACTGGAAAAATGATGGAGCGTTTTTCTAAGAAGCAAGAACATAAATTACATGATGATTTAACGAGCCGCGAAAGAGAGATTTTGTTATTGATCGCTCAGGGTAAATCGAATCAAGATATAGCTGATGAGCTCTTTATTACATTAAAAACGGTCAAAACACATGTGTCCAATATCCTCTCAAAACTTGAAGTAGATGATCGCACACAAGCAACGATCTATGCGTTTAAAAATCAGTTGATTGAATAAAGGAATAAAGAAAGTGGTTCTTTTTTATCTCAGGTGTAAAGTTTTATTTTCTGTGATAAACTGAAGATAAGCAAATCACTGAGAGGGGGATCACAGGGATTCGGTTCCTGTGTAAATAAAATGAAAATAGATGTGACAAAAGCAGCACAACAATGGTTTCAAGAGGAGTTAGGTTTATCGGAAGGTTCAGGAATCCATTTTTCTGGAAAGGTTTACGGTAAAACAGAAGTACACGAAGGTTTTTCAGTGGGAATGGCTGTAGATAAACCTGGTTCTGATGTAATGGTTTCTACCGAAATAAATGGTGTCGTTTACTATATCAATAATCATGATGACTGGTTTTTTAGCGGATACGATCTAGAAGTGGATTATGATGCTGAAAGAGACGAACCGGTTTATCATTTTAATGAGCAGAGCGCGTAACAAATTAATACAACTAAACCAAAAAAAAAGGAATTGAGCTGTTTAGCTCAATTCCTTTTTTATTCTTTTTAAATCGGCATAATAACCGGTAAAATCATAGGGCTTCTTTCTGTACGCTCGTACAAGAATGGTTTTAAGCTTTGGATGATTTCATTTTTAACAGAATGTTCTGTGATAGACTCTTTTTTCATTTCTTTCGCAAGACTGCGAGAAACGACATTTTGTGCATCATGAATCAATTTTCCTGATTCGCGCATGTAAATAAATCCTCGAGAAAGAATATCGGGTCCAGCTAAAACTTCATGAGTTTTGAAGTCAATGGTCACCACGACTACTAATAAACCTTCTTCAGATAATAATTTACGGTCACGCAACACGACATTCCCGATATCTCCAATTCCTTTACCATCAACATACACGTCACCAGCCTCAAAGTGACCGGCTCTGCGTGCAGAATCTTCTGTAAATGCAATAACGTCTCCATTTTCAGCGATAAAGCAATTTTCTTTTGGAACACCAGTCTGTTCAGCAAGACCAGCATGAATTTTCTGCATTCTGTATTCACCGTGAATAGGAATAAAGTATTTCGGTTTCATCAAACGCAGCATCAATTTTTGTTCTTGTTGACTACCGTGACCAGAAGTATGGACGTTGTTTAATCTACCATGAATCACATTTGCTCCAGCTTCTGACAATAAGTTGATCAAACGGTTTACGCTGGTTGTATTTCCAGGAATAGGTGAGCTGGAGAAAATAACAGTATCTCCAGGCTGTATTTGAATCTGACGGTGAGTACCGTTCGCAATTCGACTAAGAGCAGCCATCGGTTCACCTTGAGAACCTGTACATAAAATGATTGTTTCATTGGCTGGATAACGATTGATCTCTCTTTGATCTACAAATATTTCCTCGGGAGCAGTGATGTAACCTAATTCACGTCCGGTAACTGCAGAAGCTTCCATGCTTCTACCAAAAACAGCAATTTTTCGGCCGGTCTTGATAGCTGCATCAGCTACTTGTTGCAGTCTAGAAATATTTGATGCGAAAGTTGCAAAAATGATACGTCCTTCGACTTTTTGCATGATGCTGGTGATAGAGTCGCCAACAACTTGTTCAGATTTTGTAAAGTTTGGTATTTCTGCATTAGTACTATCAGAAAGGAGAGCCAGTACTCCTTCATCACCGATTTTTGCCATACGGTGTAGGTCAGCAGGTTCGCCGACAGGAGTGAAATCAAATTTGTAATCCCCTGTGTGAACAATATTACCGGGCGGTGTTTTTACAATAATTCCATATGCTTCAGGAATACTGTGAGTCGTCCGGTAAAAGCTGACACTTGTTTTACGGAACTTGATGACATCATGTTCATCGGTTTTATGAAGTTCTGCATCACGCAATAATCCGCGCTCATTTAATTTGTTTTGAATTAAGGCATATGCTAATGGTCCTGCATAAATAGGGATGTTTACTTGTTGCAGTAAAAATGGAATCCCGCCAATATGATCTTCGTGACCATGAGTAATGAATAAACCTTTTATTTTACTAATGTTTTGTACGATATAACTATAGTCAGGAATGACATAATCGATACCGAGCAAATCATCTTCAGGAAACTTGATACCAGCATCAATCAAGATGATTTCATCTTGGAATTGAACACCGTATGTGTTTTTCCCAATTTCGCCTAATCCCCCAATGGCAAATACGGCAGCTTCATTATTTTTGATGTTTGGTTTCATTAGCTAAACTCCGTCAAAGTGAAGTCAGGACTTTTTTGTTCGTATGCTAAGTGTGCTGGGTCTAAAAGTTGAACAAATTCAACGTTATAGGGGGTGTTTTCTTCAACCATTGCACGTGCATCTACATCTGTTTCTGCTTCAACGTAAAGAGATTTTGTTTCTTCTCTCTTTGGATTTCTGATTTTCTCTTCTTGATAAGTTACTTTAAATATCATATCTATTCTCTCCTTTAATCTTTCATTCTTTTAAAAGTAAAAAGCAAATTAAATAATTCTGTAAATAAATTAAATTTGGGTACAAAAAATAAACGGTTTTTGATAAAAGACGATCGATTTATCTCCTAATGTACATTTTTTCTCCCGAACTGGTTGTTGTGGTTAACCACAACGGCTATAAATAGTTTAACACAGTTTGCACATTAAGTATAGATTGGAAGACTTGATGTAAGCAAACGATATCGTTCGAACGTGATAATGTCCTAAGTAGGTCGAAGCATAAAATGTCCCAAAATGATAAAATAAAATCATGAAAAGGATAATACTAACGATGAATGAAGATAAGAAATATAAAGTAATAAAAGC
>NZ_JBGQQW010000034.1:0-35106 GCF_045528485.1 Desemzia sp. FAM 23990 | reverse complement strand
CTTTTATTACTTTATATTTCTTATCTTCATTCATCGTTAGTATTATCCTTTTCATGATTTTATTTTATCATTTTGGGACATTTTATGCTTCGACCTACTTAGGACATTATCACGTTCGAACGATAAAAAAGATTTCAGTTTTTATAAGGCGTATCATTTTCAGAGAAATTGTGATAAACTGTATAAGGTTTGCAAAAGGATTCCCGATAGGATTCACTTTTAGTAGTGGAGAAGCCTTGTAACCGAAAAAACAAAGGGGGATATCTAATGTCAGAAAGAAAATTATTCACATCCGAGTCCGTATCAGAAGGACACCCGGATAAAATTGCTGATCAAATTAGTGATGCAATTCTTGATGCCATTTTAGAAAAAGATTCAACAGCTCGTGTAGCTTGCGAGACGATTGTTACTACAGGATTGGTTTTAGTAGCAGGAGAGATATCAACATCTGCGTATGTTGATATTCAAAAAATTGTACGTGATACCGTACGAGACATAGGGTATACAAGAGCTAAGTATGGTTTTGATGCTGAAACATGTGGCGTTCTTGTAGCAATTGATGAACAATCAGGTGATATTGCTCAAGGAGTTAATGATTCAGTCGAGTTTAGAGAACTGGATGATGATCAACTGAATCAAATTGGTGCTGGAGATCAAGGGTTGATGTTTGGTTTTGCTACAAACGAAACGCCTGAACTGATGCCATTGCCTATTTCATTGAGCCATCGTTTAACAAGAAGAATTGCTGCTTTGCGTAAAAACAAAGAAGTGATCTATCTGAGACCAGATGCTAAAGCTCAAGTAACAGTAGAGTATGATGAAGCTGGAAACCCAGTTCGGGTAGATACAGTTGTTATCAGTACTCAACATGCTCCAGAAGTAGTTTACGAACAATTGAAACAAGATATGATTGATTTAGTAATCAAACATGAAATACCAGAAGACTTATTAGATGAAGAGACAAAATATTTTATTAATCCTACTGGTCGTTTTGTTATTGGTGGTCCTCAAGGAGACGCTGGATTAACAGGTCGTAAAATTATTGTGGATACTTATGGTGGATATGCACGTCATGGCGGCGGAGCATTCTCAGGTAAAGACCCAACAAAAGTTGACCGTTCAGCAAGCTATGCCGCACGTTACATTGCAAAAAATATTGTAGCCGCTGGTTTAGCTGATAAATGCGAAGTCCAACTAGCTTACGCCATTGGAGTAGCACAACCAGTATCTATCTCAGTAGATACCTTTGATACAGGCGAAGTTTCTGAATCAGCTTTGATTGAAGCTGTCCGTGCTAATTTTGACTTGAGACCTGCGGGAATTATTCAAATGCTTGATCTACAAAGACCTATCTACAAGCAAACTGCAGCTTATGGACACTTTGGTAGAACAGATATTGATTTGCCTTGGGAAAAAACAGATAAAGTTGAAGTACTAAAAGCATTATTAGATAAATAAAAAAAATCGTTAGGACAGTGATTATTTTGTCCTAACGATTTTTTAGCGTTTTTCGATAGCTAGTAAAAAGGGTGGAGAGTTTTGTTGGTTGATAAAACCGTATTGTAATACAGAGTACTCTTTTTGTGGTAAATGAGAAGCAAAGTCTAGAACAGCTTCCTTTTCTTCAGTACCGCCATTGTGACCATAATAAACGACTACAATCAATAGTGCTCCTTTTCTTAACAGCGGAAGCAAAGTTACGATGGCTTTCAATGTAGTAGTGCTTTTAGTAATAATCGATTTATCGCTTTTTGGCAAATACCCAAGATTAAAAATAGCTCCAGCTAAAGGTGTATTTGCTTCTAAAACGTCGCCGACTGTTTCATGTCCTTGATGATACAATTCCACTTGCGGAAGCAAACTGGTGTAGAGTAATTTTTCTTTTGTTTTTTGAATGGCTTTATCTTGTATATCGAAACCGTAAACTTTACCATGAGGGCCGACTAATTTGGCTAGTAAAACTGTATCATCTCCATTTCCGACAGTGGCGTCTACAACAATGTCTCCTGGACTGATGGTATTTTTTAATAAAGTGTGACTGAATCGCAAAGCATTTTCAATCAAAACATTCACTCCTATAATGTATTTTTTTTGCTAAAGATATTTCTCCATTTAGGATAAGCACCAATCGCGAAGGCAAGCCAGGCTGCTCCGACTGAAAAACCCCCTATAACATCTGTAGAAAAATGCACTCCAATATAAATACGACTGAGACCAACACCAAAGATCAATAGAGCGCCGATGATAAATAGGCCGTTACGGTATGTTTTATTGGTTATTCTTTTTGATAAAAGAAAGAGTATACCGCCATAACAAATTATTGATCCCATAGAATGACCACTAGGGAAGGAATAACCGCCTTGCTCTACTAAGTGTTCTACTAGTGGCCGAGAACGGTGGAATATCAATTTTAAACCTTGATTTAATAGGACTGCGCCTACGATAGTTTGGGCTATTAGCCACAGCGCAGCTTGATAGTCTTTATACTTCCAAATTAACAATGTACTCACTAGTATTAAACTAATAGCAATATAATAAACATCACCAAAATCGGTTAGTATAATAAAAAAAGTTGTCAAACTCGGATTTCTAAGAGATAAGACAGGTGTGCCAATCCAATGGTCAATAGCAGTGATTACTTCATCACTAGTAAACGCAAATAAGACGATCACGATAAAAGGGATTAATAAAATTAGACTCCAATGATACCAAGAAAAACGGTTTATAAAAGAAGAACCTTTGTCGGTTTTCATAAATTTCCTACTCTCTATTTTAACTAATACTCTGCAATTATATAGTTTATCACAAAATGGAGAAATCAGTTCACTAAAAGTTCTCATTTTCTAATGGGTGTAACAGGTGAAATGCCAATAATAACAAGATATCAGAACGTAGTAAATTGATTACATTCATGTGACAAATGTTAAATTTGCTGCAACTTGATTTATAAGTGTTTTACTTATAAATTTTTATCGTTATAATTAGTTTAACTATAGAAAATATGCACTTATTCGTTTATTTATTAGGAGGGACCTACACTTTGGTGATAACTAGAAAAGAGAGAATCTCATTGTTGGAAAAAGAGAGAACAATGCAAAAAATGAAATGTTCCAATGCAAATCTCAAAAGAGGAACTGCATTGTTTAGTACGTCTTTAATGGTAGGTTTACTAGCATTTCCTACATATACTGAAACTGTTGAAGCAGCTGAATTAGATAACAATACACCGGTATCAAATGAAGCTGAAAATGATATTGAGGTTACTGAAGGTGATTCAGTAGCTGTTGAATCTGAGACAGATAGTGAATCAGAAGTCAGTCATGATAATCAATTATCGGAAGAAAAACAAATGGAAAAAGAACAAAAAATAACAGAATTTAAAAAATTAGTTTCTCAAGAAGTTTTTGACTCTATCACTTTCGAAAGTTTATCTCTAGAAGATGTTGATCAATTAGTTGACAATGCTTATTTGTCTGCTGATGCCAATCGATCAAGCGATGAAGAACAGGGAACTATCGAAGATTCTGAAGATAAAGTTGATGAGGAAGGTACAGAAATTGCTGTTGAACCTGACACAGAAGTAGCTGTAGAAGAAGTGACCCCAGAGACGCCAACAGAAATACCAGCTGTTGTAGAAGAAACAGAAGCAGCTGTAGAGGTTACAGAAAATGAAGTAGTAATACCAGAAGCTGAACTTACAGAAGAAACAGCAGAAAAAGTGATTGAAGAAGAACAAATTGAAACAGAAGCAACTACTGAAATCGAAGAACTAGTAACAGATGAACAAGCAGTTTCAGAAGAAACTCCTGTGAAGCAAGAGGCAGAACAAGTAGTTCAAACAGAACCAAAAGTTCAAGCAGAAGCTCCTAAAGCCAGAACTATGATGGCTACTATGTCAGCAACTGTTGCGCCAGAAACTAAAACAGCTGAAAAGGCTGTTCACGTAGTTAAAAGTGGCGATACGCTAAATAAAATCGCATCTAAATATGGTGTTTCAGTAAACGATTTAATGGGTTGGAACAACATTACGAATAAAAATGTCATTAAAGTTGGTCAACAAATTTATGTCAACCAACAAGCTCCTAAAAAAGCGCAACTTGGAAATATCAATAAAGCACAATCACCAGAACAATTTATTGCAACGGTCGGTTCATTTGCGAGTGAAGTAGCTGCTAAAAATAACTTGTATGCGTCTGTAATGATAGCTCAATCTGGTCTAGAAAGTGGCTGGGGTTCAAGTAGTCTTTCTAAAGAACCGAACAACAATTTATTTGGGATTAAAGGTTCTTACAATGGTGAATCAGTTACCATGCATACAAAAGAATATTCAGCAGCTGGTGGTTGGGTTAATATTCCACAAAACTTTAAAAAATATCCTTCTTATGCTGAATCTTTCCAAGATAATGCTAATTTACTGAAAAGAGGAACTTCTTGGGATTCTCAGTTCTATGCAGGAGCGTGGGTAAGCAACTCGTCTAATGTGTATGAAGCTACAGCTTGGTTAGAAGGACGCTATGCTACGGATCCGACGTATGCAGCAAAACTGAATAATTTAATTAATGCATATGATTTAACTCGTTTCGATGTAAAGTCATCTGATTCAAATGGAAATACTGGTAACACAGGAAACACTCCTTCTACACCAGTAACGCCAAGTCCTTCTGAAAATACTAATACTGAAACAGGTACTACTAGTCAGTATACGATTCAACCAGGAGACACGCTAACAAAAATCGCTAAAAGATACAATACAACAGTAGCGAACTTGAAATCATTGAACAATTTGAAATCTGATACAATTTATGTTGGTCAACAATTAACTGTTAATGGGTCAGCACAAGAAGAAAGTAAGCCATCAACTGGCAATAATACTTCTAGCCCTGGGAATACTGAATCGAATGCTTCAAACTATACGATTCAATCAGGGGATACGTTATCTGGAATTGCACGCAAATATAATACAACAGTAGCGAACCTAAAATCGTTGAACAGTTTGAAATCTGATACTATCTATGTTGGACAAAAATTAACCGTTAATGGTTCGGTTAAAGACGAAAGCAAGCCATCAACTGGCAATACTTCGAATACTGGTACAAGTACTGGTACCAGTACTGGTCAATACACGATCCAATCAGGAGACACACTTTCTAGTCTTGCACGTAAGTACAATACAACAGTAGCGAACCTAAAATCGTTGAATGGTTTGAAATCTGATACTATCTATATCGGACAAAAATTAACCGTCAATGGATCGGTTAAAGAAGAAAGTAAACCTTCGACCGGGACAAGTACTGGTCAATACACGATTCAATCAGGTGACACATTATCTGGTATTGCACGCAAGTACAATACATCAGTAGCGAACTTGAAATCGTTGAACGGTTTGAAAACTGACGCTATCTATGTTGGACAAAAATTAACCGTTAATGGTTCGGTTAAAGACGAAAGCAAGCCATCAACTGGCAATACTTCGAATACTGGTACAAGTACTGGTCAATACACGATCCAATCAGGAGACACACTTTCTAGTCTTGCACGCAAATATAATACAACAGTAGCGAACCTAAAATCGTTGAACAGTTTGAAATCCGACGCCATCTACGTTGGACAAAAATTAACCGTTAATGGTTCAATTAAAGAAGAAAGTAAACCAGCAACTGGCAACACTTCTAACACTGGGACAAGTACTGGTCAATACACGATTCAATCAGGTGATACACTGTCTGGAATTGCACGCAAGTACAATACATCAGTAGCGAACTTGAAATCGTTGAACAATTTGAAATCCGACGCCATCTACGTTGGACAAAAATTAACCGTTAATGGTTCAATTAAAGAAGAAAGTAAACCAGCAACTGGCAACACTTCTAACACTGGGACAAGTACTGGTCAATATACGATTCAATCGGGTGATACACTGTCTGGAATTGCACGCAAGTACAACACAACAGTAGCGAACTTGAAATCGTTGAACAATTTGAAATCCGACGCCATCTATGTCGGACAAAAATTAACTGTGAATTCTACAACTTCTACAAATACGTCAGCATCAACACCTAAAAAAGATTCGACCGTAACGAATCTGGATGCTGTTTACACCGTTAAGAGTGGAGATACATTAACAGGTATCAGTAATAAATACAGTGTTTCTATTGCAAATTTAAAATCTTGGAATAGTTTGAACTCAGATACGATTTATGTCGGACAAAAACTAGCCGTTAAAGTTGGCGGTACATCTACTCCAACAAATGCGTCTACTAGCACAGCGAACAAGAAATATACTATTGCTAGTGGAGACACTTTATCTGGATTAGCTTTATCTTTTGACGTATCTATAGCTCAATTGAAAGATTGGAACAATTTAACTTCAGATTTGATTTTTGTAGGACAACAACTGAATATCAAATAAAACAGACTAAACGTATAAAAAAGTAATCTGAAAGTAGAAAAACTCTGCTTCAGGTTACTTTTTTTGCTGTCTGTTCTTAAATAATTGGTATAGTGTATACATGAAATACATTGCAAATGTGAAGTGCGTTTTAGTAAGCGGTTTAAGAACCATACCCCGACAGTAGCGGTGATTTTAATAAGTTTGAGAATCAATATTGAATTGACAAGAGATATCCTGATTGGTATGATTCAAGCAAGATAATTGCTATTTTTTGAATCAAAAAGCAACCGCAATTTTTGTCATTATTTTACTTTTATTATGGATTCAAATGAGGAGAGGTCGCTTCATTTAAAAGATAGTATTTATTTCACATAGCTTTAACATAAGAAATATTGGAGGGAAAAAAATGAAAGCATATTTTCAGAGGTTAGGTAGATCATTGATGCTGCCTGTTGCTGTATTGCCTGCAGCTGCTATTTTAATGGGTATTGGTTATTATATAGATCCATCAGGTTGGGGTGGAGACAGTGTTATTGCTGCGTTCCTGATTAAATCAGGTGGAGCACTTATTGATAACATGGGAATTCTATTTGCTGTTGGTGTTGCCTTGGGAATGTCTAAAGACAAAGATGGGGCAGCTGCTTTGAGTGGATTAGTAGCTTGGCAGATTATCACTACTTTATTAGCACCTGATACGGTGGCTATGTTACAAAGTATTCCTGTCGATGAAGTAGATCCTGCATTTGGCAGCATCAAAACACAATTTATTGGAATCTTATGTGGTTTAATCGCAGGCGCATTGTACAATCGATTCCACAATGTCAAATTGCCTCAAGCGTTAGCTTTCTTTAGTGGAAAACGCTTAGTACCGATTGTGACTTCCTTTGTAATGATGGTTGTAGCGATGGTGTTATTATTTGTATGGCCACCAGTTTATAATGGCTTAGTAACATTTGGAACTTCTATCAGTGAACTAGGTGCTGTTGGAGCAGGTCTTTACGGACTCTTTAACCGTTTATTAATACCCACTGGATTGCATCATGCATTGAACTCTGTATTCTGGTTTGATGTTGCTGGTATCAATGATATTGGAAACTTCTGGGCTGGAACAGGAGTAAAAGGGGTCACTGGTATGTATCAAGCTGGTTACTTCCCTGTAATGATGTTTGGACTTCCTGCTGGAGCTTTAGCAATGTACCACACTGCAAAAACAGATAAGAAGAAAACTACAGCTTCATTGATGATGGCTGCTGGTTTCGCTTCATTCTTTACAGGTGTAACTGAACCGTTAGAGTTTGCGTTTATGTTCGTAGCTCCTGCTTTATACGTTACACATGCTGTTCTAACAGGTATTTCATTGTTCATTGCTGCTTCTTTCCAATGGACAGCCGGTTTTGGATTCTCAGCCGGGTTAGTGGATTATATCTTATCTTTCAACTTGCCATTAGCGAACCAACCTTATATGTTACTCGTTCAAGGGGTAGTATTTGCGGCTATTTACTATTTCTTATTCCGCTTTATCATCGTTAAATTTGATTTAGCAACTCCAGGACGTGGAGATGAAGTTTTAGATTCTGCAGCATTTGCTGAGGAACCTAAAACAAAAGGAAGCAAATCAAGTGCTAAAGATGCTGAATTTAGAAGGAAAGCTGAAATTATTCTTGCTGGTCTAGGTGGAGAAGAAAACATAGCTTCTATTGACAACTGTGCAACTCGTTTACGTTTAGAAGTAAATGACATGTCTAAAGTTAACGATGCTAAAATTAAATCTGCCGGTGTCGCTGGTATCAATAAAGTAAGTGAGCGTAATATTCAAGTAATTGTAGGAACGGAAGTTCAATTTGTTGCAGATGAAATGTCTAAATTAAAAAACAATTAATTGTGATAAAAAAACCAGTCTCCTATTTATTTAGAGACTGGCTTTTTTGAAAAATAAAGGAGCTGGGATCATGGATATAGAGAACCGAAATGAGTGGTTAGAACAGTTGACGGTTGGTGAAGAAGTGGGGATAAGGGAAGTGATAGAAGGCATTACTGCAACAGTCAATTATACTAAAGCCACTATTATAGACATCACAGTCGAAAAAATTCTTGTAGAAAAAAATCTAAACTTTAATAGAGAAGGAGAACTTCAACAAGAAAATAATTTAGGTACGAGGTTTACTTTTGAACTCATACCACTTACTCCAGAGATACAAAGAAAAGCGAAATTTTACCGTTTAAACCAATTTCTAGGATTGCTGTCTACTGGTGTGCTTTAAATAAAATAAGGTAGTAATAAAAAAATTAGAAAGACTTTCATTCTGAACAGAAGAATTGAAGGTCTTTTTTGTTTTGCCTCGAGGAAAAAATACTAATTGATAGAAAATTTATCCTCATTAAAAGGTCTATCTTTTTCATTATGTTGATTTGTTTCATGAATTTTTTAGCAAATTCTCATCTTTAATATTTAGTGTATAAATACATTATAGTATACAATCTATGGCTTTGAAACTAGTTGAATATGCTTGACATGAATATTTATAAAAGGCGGTATAATTGTGTGACCAAATCGACATTTTAAATGTGTGTTTTTCTTTGTTAATTATATCTGAAAGCGCTATGATGCATTTGTAGATAAGAAAAGAGGAGGATATGATTATGTCAGAAACAACTATGCCAATTCATGTCAATTCAGAAATTGGTAAGCTTAAAACAGTTATGTTAAAAAGACCAGGAAAAGAAGTTGAGAACCTAACTCCAGAAATTATGGAACGGTTACTATTTGATGATATTCCGCATTTGCGTATTATACAAAAAGAGCACGATGCTTTTGCTAAAGCGCTAGAAGATAACGGAGTCGAAGTCTTATATCTTGAAAACCTGTCCGCTGAAGCTATTGATGCTGGCAACGTGAAAGAATCTTTTGTTGAGAAAATGCTGGAGGAATCAGCTATTCAATCTCCTAGTGTATATAAGACCTTAAAGAGTTATTTATTGAGTATGGAGACATTAGAAATGATCCAAACAATGATGGAAGGTGTTCGAAAAATAGATGTAGACATTCCTAAAGAACACTTAAGTGATGTTGCTGAAGAAGGCGGAGATCCTGTGGAACCAAAAGGCTCAGGAGATTCGTATTTCACCCGTGATGAAACCGATCATTTAATCGATGTCTCCAATGATGACGATTATCCGTTTTATATGGATCCTATGCCTAACCTTTATTTTACTCGAGACCCAGCGGCTGCGATGGGAAATGGTTTAACGATTAATCGTATGATGTTTGAAGCAAGACAACGGGAATCGTTATTTATGGAAGTTATTATCAAACACCACCCCCGTTTTGCTGAAAAAGGTATTGAAGTATGGCGAAATAGGAATCATACTTCTTATATCGAAGGCGGAGACGAACTGGTATTAAATGACAAAGTATTAGCCATTGGTATTTCACAACGAACTTCTGCGCAAGCTATAGAAGAGTTGGCAATTGAATTGTTTGACCGTGGTGCACCATTTGAAAAGGTGTTAGCCATAAAAATACCAAATGTTAGAGCCATGATGCACTTGGATACTGTTTTTACAATGGTGGATTACAATAAATTTACTATTCATCCAGGTATTCAACGAATTGGTGGGTCAATCGACATTTACATTCTTGAAAAAGGTGATGAGCTGGGGAAAGTAAATATTACGCACAAAACTGATTTAAAAGAAGTGTTGAAAGAAGCTTTGGGAGTTAAAGAACTGACCTTGATTCCATGCGGTGGTGGAGATGCAATTGCGGCACCTCGCGAACAGTGGAATGATGGTTCTAATACACTGGCAATTGCACCAGGGGTTGTGGTCACTTACGATAGAAATTATGTTTCAAATGATTTGATGCGTGAGCACGGTGTTAAAGTCATTGAAATTGCTTCAAGTGAATTATCCAGAGGGCGTGGAGGTCCGCGTTGCATGAGTATGCCCCTTGTTCGTGAAGATTTATAATGTATTAACCTAAATTATTCAGTAATGGAGGAAAGAAAGATGGAAAATGTTTTTCAAGGACGTAGTTTATTAGCAGAGAAAGACTTTACGAAAGCAGAACTGATGTATCTTATTGATTTTTCACAGCACCTGAAAGAAATGAAGAAAAAAGGTATTCCGCATCGTTATCTGGAAGGAAAAAATATTGCGTTGTTATTTGAAAAATCATCCACACGTACTCGTGCTGCTTTTACTGTAGCTTCTGTTGATTTAGGAGCTAAACCGGAATACCTTGGAAAAGACGATATTCAACTAGGAAAAAAAGAATCAGTAGAAGATACAGCTCGTGTATTAGGAAGTATGTTCGATGGAATCGAGTTTCGCGGCTTCAAGCAATCAAATGTAGAAAAACTGGCTAAATATTCTGGTGTTCCAGTATGGAATGGGCTGACTGACGAATGGCACCCAACACAAATGATTGCCGATTATTTAACCGTTAAAGAAAATTTTGGAACTGTAGAAGGCATTACATTGGTGTATGTTGGAGATGGACGAAATAATGTAGCCAACAGTTTGTTGGTTACAGGAGCTATTTTAGGGACTAATGTCCGTATCGTTTCTCCAGAAAGCCTATTCCCGGATCAAAAAATAGTGGACATGGCTCAAAAATTTGCAGAAAAATCTGGAAGTCAGTTAATGATTACGGATGATGTTGAAAAAGGGGTAAAAGATGCTGATGCATTGTATGCGGATGTATGGGTTTCTATGGGAGAAGAGGATAAATTTGAAGAGCGTGTCAATTTATTGAAACCTTACCAAATCAATATGGACATGATTCAAGCTACTGGAAAAGAAGATGTCATTCTGTTGCACTGTTTACCAGCTTTCCATGATACAGAAACAGATTATGGTCAGATGGTCAAAGAGAACTTTGGGATTGGTGAAATGGAAGTAACGGACGAAGCTTTCCGCAGCAAGTACGCGCGTCAATTTGATCAAGCTGAAAACCGCATGCACTCCATCAAAGCCATTATGGCTGTAACATTAGGAAATTTATTCATTCCAAAAGTTTAACACTGGAACGATGAAGGAGGCTGTGAATGGATCATAGCTTCCTTTTTTAATGGAATTATACTTAATAAAGAAGGAGAAATCGATATGCAAAAAAGAAAAATAGTCATTGCCCTAGGCGGAAATGCCATTCTATCCGAAGACGCTAGTGCTAAAGCACAACAGGAAGCGTTGAAAAATACAGCCGAGTATTTAGTGCAGTTCATTGAAAATGGGGATGATATCATCATTTCACATGGTAACGGTCCACAAGTAGGAAATCTCTTACTGCAACAAGAAGCTGCGAATAGTGAAAAGAATCCTGCAATGCCGTTAGATACTTGTGTAGCGATGACCCAAGGAAGTATTGGCTATTGGCTGCAAAATGCCATGAATCAAGTGTTATCTGAACATCATTTGGATAAAGAAGTCATCTCTGTAGTGACCCAAGTTGTAGTAGACGAAAATGATCGGGCTTTTGAAAATCCAAGTAAACCAATTGGGCCATTTATGTCTCAACAAGAAGCCGAAAAAGAGATGCAAAAATCTGGGGCTGTGTTCAAAGAAGATGCTGGCCGCGGTTGGCGTAAAGTTGTTCCCTCACCAACGCCAATCAGTATCAAAGAACATAAAGTGATCGATCAATTGGTAAAATCAGGTGTTGTTACTATTACAGTAGGTGGCGGCGGTATACCTGTTATCCAGCGAGGAAACAGCGTTGAAGGTGTTGAAGCTGTTATTGATAAAGATTTTGCTTCTCAAAAACTGGCTGAATTAGTCCAAGCTGATCTGCTAGTCATCTTAACCGGAGTAGACAATGTTTACATTAATTTCAATCAACCTGACCAAAAGAAACTGGAAGAAGTTTCGATTAATGAAATGAAGCAATACATGAAAGAGAATCAATTTGCAACAGGCAGTATGCTCCCAAAAGTTCAAGCAGCTATTCAATTTGTTGATCAATATCCAGAAGGTAAGGCAATCATCACTTCTTTAGAAAATATTAGTGGGGTATTGACAGAACAAGGTGGAACCATAATCACTGCAAACTAACTTAGTAACCAGTTTTAAAACTAAAATAAGAAAATTCAAATAGTGAAGCACAAAGTAAACGCTTTCTGGTTTACCTTGTGCTTCTATGCTATACTTGTATTGTGAAGAAGTTATTTTGTGCCCGCCTATATATTGTATGTAACTAGATTTATGAAATGGGGGATAAGTGTGTTAACTACCCAAGAACAGTTGTATAAAAGCGATGCATTAAGAGTTAATAAAGTCTTTTCGACCTTTACCGATGAAGAATTTAAGAAACTTCAAGAAGTGATGCGATTCCGAAAATATAAAAAAGGACAAATTTTATTTGAGGAAGGAGATAGAAAAGATAAATTTTTCTATCTAATAGGAGGTTTAGTTAAGTTAGAAAGATATGACGAGAGCGCTTTTTATATGTATACGGATTATGTAAAAGAAGACAGATTATTTCCTTACGGAGAAATATTTGCTGATGATGTCTATCGTTATACAGCTTATGCATTAACGGAAATTGAGTTGTATTCTATTCCAGCAAATATTCTCGAAGAAGTTCTTTCTGGCAATGCAAAACAGCTTTTGTATTTCTATAAACGGTTAACTGATATTTTAATCGACCATGAAGAACGGATTCAATATTTCGTGGGAACGAGTGCTAGCAGCCGAATTGTAAAAGCGTTAGCCTATTTGATGAACGAACTAGGTGAACCGGGTTCAAAGGAAGAAGTTATAGTTTCTTATCCTATTACTGTCTGTGAGATTGCTACAATTAGTGGTTGTTCAAGAGAAACAGTTGGAAATAAAATTAAACAGTTAAAGGAAATGAGTAAATTAGAACACAATCATAAGATACTCACTTTTAAAGACACCGATTATTTCAAAGAATATTCTGAGGATTGACTTGATTAAGGATTGCATTAAAAAAAGCAGGAGTCGGTAACAATAGCCGACTCCTGCTTTTTTTCTTAATGCAACAATTATCCTAGGACCGCAGCGATACCTAGAATAATGCAACTTACAATAAAGATGACACCAATTAATTTGGCTGTAAACTTCCACCAAGTAGATAATTCAATGCCTGCAATAGCTAAAGCTCCCATCACAACTCCAGAAGTAGGTGTAATCAGATTGATGATACCGCTGGCTGCTTGATAAGCTGTGATAACTACATGTTCCGGTACATCGGCGAATGATCCAAGCGGCCCCATGATACCCATTGTTGCGGCTGCCAGACCAGAGGTAGAAGGGATGAGGAATGACATTGGGATATAGAAAATATACGTTAGAATAGAGAACAAAACAGGAGACAGGTTAGATAGGTTTTCTTCTCCCAGATGCAAAATAGTTGCTGTGATCATTCCTTCATTCATGACAACTTGAATTCCACGAGCTACAGCAACGACTAAAGCAACTCCTAACAAATCTTTGGCTCCTTCCATGAAAGTAGAGACGATTTCTCCTTCAGGAATACGGTAGTAAATTCCAATGATTACAGCCATTAAGAAGAAGAGCATGGTGATTTCCATGAAGTACCAGTCTCCTAATGCGACTAGTTGTTGTCCAAGAACTGTACCTACTATGGGAAGTCCCATCAACCATTCGTTCATTGTTTCAAAGAATGTCCAATTCTCGTTTAATGTAGACCAAGGAATTAATCCTACAACCATAATTAAAAAGGTCAGTCCAAAAAGAATCATGACAACTTTTTGTTTTGTCGTCATTTCTTCTTTTATATCCGTTACAGCGAATTTTTTTTGATTTTCGTTATAGTCTTTATAGACTAACGAATGAGAAGGGTCTTTTTGTACTTTGACAGCGTAACGATAAATAAATAACGTAGCGATTGCATACATAGCAATAAAGAACACTAGACGCCAAATAATTCCTTCTCCCATACCTAGCCCTAGAGCTTGAGAAGCTACCCCTGTTGCAAATGGGTTAACTGTGGAAGCCAATACTCCAACACCGGATCCTAACAATACTACAGAAACAGCGACTAGGGTATCAAATCCGACAGCCACCATCACCGGAATGATCAGAGGATAGAAAGCCAATGTTTCTTCTGCCATTCCAAAGGTTGTACCGCCTAAAGCGAAAATAAACATCAAGATAGGAATCAGCATTTTTTCTTTTCCTTTATAGTTCTTGACAACTTGAGCGATCCCGGTATCTAAAGCCTTTGTACGATTGATAACGCCTAAAAATCCGCCGACGACTAAAATAAATAATGACACTTCAATTGCGCCAGGCGTGGTTTCCGTACCAATCATACCTTTGACCGGTGCCATGAAAACATCCCATAAGCCTTGCGGATGCTGCTCTGTTAATTGGTAACTTCCTGAAACGATATTTCCGGCCTCATCTACTTGATATTCTCCGGCAGGCACAAACCATGTGAGTATGGCAATGGCAAGAATAATAAGAAACAACACGGTATAAGATGAGGGCATTGAAAATCTTTTTTTCTTCTGACTAGTTTCCATGATATTACCTCCTGATAATCTATTAAATCTCTAACTTTATTTTACCATTCGTGTAGTTCGCTTTCAAAATGATACAGACAAACAAAGTGTAGAGCACTTCACATTCTATAAGAAACCTTTATAGGATAAAGAAAAGAGAGAGTAAATTGTTTTATTCAAGGCACAGTAAGCAACTTTTCTGTACGGATGATAAGGTTGTGTGCGAAAATAAGTAGGAATACTATAGAAATACTGAGAGGATAGATAAAATGAGTATTGGATATGCCTGTTTAGTTGTAGGAGTGCCGGACACTAATCTCCGAAGGGTGATCAAGAAAAATGCCACGGAGGAAAAATTAAATGAGATTACGCTGCACAATTTGTTAGCGTTAGAAAAAATGATTGATTACAATATTGAAAATGACATCAAGTTATACCGTATTAGTTCTGACTTGATTCCTTTTGGATCCAGTCCAGTCAATAGTTTGCCATGGTGGGATATTTTTAGAGAAGATTTCGAGCGTATTGGCCATAAAATAGCTGAAAGCGATATGCGTGTATCTTTTCATCCAGGTCAATATACAGTTTTAAATTCTCCAAATGAAGAAACAGTTGCTAGAGCCGTGGATGATCTAAAGTATCACGCCAAAGTACTGGAGTGTCTCAGTGTAAACAATGAACACAAGATCGTTCTTCATATTGGAGGGATATATGAGGATAAGAAAGCAGCTAGTCTTCGTTTTATTGAAAACTTCCAACGTTTAGATGAAGCGATAAAAAGACGGTTGATCATTGAAAATGATGATCGCTTGTATACACTCAAAGATGTAATGTGGATTTCTGAAAAAATAGGGATCCCAGTAGTCTATGATAACCTGCATCATTCTGTAAATCCTGGTTCTGAGACGAGAAATGATCGAGAGTTGATTACAGAAGTCAATAAAACATGGAAAGCAGGAGATGGTAAACAAAAAATCCATTATTCACAGCAAGCACTAGACAAACGAACTGGAGCGCATACAGCAACTATTTATCTAGAACCATACTTGGATTTTTATAACCAGTTAGATGATCCGACTATCGATATTATGTTAGAAGTGAAGGATAAAAATATTTCGGCAGTCAAATGCATCAATGCTACTCGTCTTGACCGTTCTATCAAGTATTTAGAAAAAGAATGGATGAGATACAAATATCTTATATTAGAATATAGCCCTGAACGGTATCAACAGATTCGAACTTTATTGAAAGACAAAACGGCTTATCCAGTAGAAGAATTTTATCAGTTAGTAGCAGAAGCATTAAAAGAGGAACCTCAACCAGGCAACACAGTAAATGCTGTACAACATGTATGGGGGCATTTGAACGAACAAGTAAATGAAAAAGAAAAAAATGCTTTCGAGCGCAAATTAATAGCTTTTCAAGAAGAGAAAGCTACTGTGAAAAGTATAAAAAATCAATTAAATAAGTTAGCCAAAAAATATGATGAACGCTATTTATTACAATCTCTATTTTTTGAAGGTTAATAAATAATCAAAAAGACAACCTAAACGGACATAAATTTAGGTTGTCTTTTTATGAGCTTTTCAATGTACATCGTATACGATTTAATATATGATGATTGTCGATCAGTAGACTTTTTATTGAACATTAAAAGGAGTTGGAAACATGTTTTTAGCATGGAAAGAAATTAAATATTCAAAAACAAGATTTGCGCTTATTATTGGAGTCATGATATTGGTTTCGTACTTAGTATATTTTTTAACAGGGTTAGCATATGGATTAGCACAAGACAATCGAACGAGTGTGGATAAATGGGAGGCAGATGGAATTGTGCTGACTGATGAGTCTAATTCAAACATCAATATGTCTATGATCACTTTAGGGCAAGCAGAAGAAGTTTCTGGAGACGAAACAGCTTTATTAGGGCAAACAGCTGGAGTTATTCGTAAGGAAGGTACATCTGGAGAAGCAGCAAAAATCAATGTAACTTTCTTTGGTATTGAACCGGATGAATTCATTATGCCAGAAGTCATTGAAGGTGAGCCGTTCTCAAATAATGATGAAGTCGTAGCAGATATTAGTTTAAAAGAAGAAGACGGTATTGAAATAGGAGATGTTGTGCAATTAGCAGGTAGTGACAAGCAGTTAACCGTTACTGGTTTTACAGAAAACGCTAAATTTAATGTTGCGCCTGTTTTATATACTACGATTGCTTCTTTTCAAGAAATTCGATTTGAAAGAATAGATGATTCTGAAGAAGGAAGAATCAGCGCGATAATTGTTCGGGATAGTTCAGAAGGTCTATCAGGTGTAGAAATTGATAATGATGACCTAGTTCCTTATGAAATTGGCGATTATATTTATAAAATCCCAGGATATAGTGCACAAGTATTAACTTTTGGATTGATGATCGGATTTTTGATCGTTATTGCTGCTGTAGTTATCGGGATTTTTATTTATGTCTTAACATTGCAAAAATCTAGTTTATTCGGTGTGATGAAAGCCCAAGGAATCTCTTCTGGGTATATAGCTAAATCTGTTATCGCTCAAACATTTATTTTATCCACTGTTGGTGTTGGTACAGGTCTGCTATTGACTTTAGGGACATCTCTTGTATTGCCAGCTAGAGTTCCTTATCAAAATAATGGTCTCTTCTTAGGCGGGATCACACTTCTATTGATCGTAGTAGCTGTTTTAGGTGCATTGTTCTCTGTTCGAACAGTTGTTAAAATCGATCCATTAGAAGCAATTGGTTAAAATAAGGAGGAAAATAAGTTGAAATTAATAGAATGTAAAAATGTGTCAAAAAGTTTTGGTGATGGTCGTAAAGAAATAGAGGCCTTAAAAGAGACTAATTTTTCAGTAGAAGCCGGAGAATTTGTAGCTATTATTGGTCCCAGTGGATCAGGTAAGAGTACTCTGTTAACGATTATCGGAGGTCTGCAATCTCCAAGTAAAGGAAAAGTACTGATCAAGGATGATCCATTTAGCGAAGAGGAAGAAAAACAGCGTGCTGCTTTACGCTTTAAAGAAATCGGGTTTATCTTGCAAGCTTCTAACTTAGTACCGTTTCTGAATGTGCGAGATCAATTAAGATTAGTGAACAAAGTGAAAAAAACTAAAATGGAACAAAAGCAGACGGATGCCTTGTTAGAAGAACTAGATGTATTGAGACTGGAAAAAAGTTACCCTAGTGATTTGTCTGGAGGGGAACGCCAACGTGTAGCTATTGCGAGAGCATTATATCATGATCCATCTGTTATTTTAGCAGATGAACCTACTGCCAGCTTGGATTCTGAAAGAGCTTTTGAAGTAGTCGAAATTTTAGCAAGAGAAACAAAAAGCAAACAAAAAGCGACTATCATGGTCACACATGATGAACGATTGATCGACAAATGCGACAAGGTTTATGTAATGAAAGATGGGGTCTTAACGTTAAGAGAGAATGATTAAGGCATCATTACAAGAAAGTAGTCAATAGTTGAAAGGAGTTTTAAAATGGATGAATCTATCTTTGAGCGTTCGTTAGAAGACCAACTTTGTTTTGAAGTATACAAAGCTGCTAATGGTTTTTCAAAACTCTATAGAAGAGCTTTGAAACCGTTTCAGTTAACTTTCCCGCAATATCTAGTATTGTTGGCATTATGGGAAGGCGACGGAGTGATCGTTAAAGTGATCAGTGATCGTTTGGGGATGTCTATCGGGACATTAAATCCTATTTTAAATCGATTAACGTTACAAGGTTGGACTGAAAAGCAATCTTCTTCTGAAGACAAACGTGCACGTATCATTACATTGACTGAAAAAGCTGTAAAAGAAAAAAAAACTATATCCATGAGTATTTTACAGGAAGTGATGCAATGCAATCGGTTAGAAATAGATGGTAATCTGTTTCTACAAAATCTGAAGGATTTAAATAATGAATTTGAACGCGTAGAAAAAATAGCTGATGGCAATGAAGAAAAACGAATTGAGGAGAAAAATGGAAACTAAAAAGACAGTGAGCGTTATAGGTGCAGGTGTAGCAGGTTTAGCTAGTGCTATGCGTCTTCAGCATGCTGGTTATAACGTAGAATTATTTGAAAAAGAAGGTATCCCTGGTGGGAAAATGAATTTGATCGAAAAGGATGGCTATCGTTTTGATCTAGGACCTAGTCTTGTGATGATGCCTGATCTTTATCGAGAAGTATTTGAACTTACTGGACGCGATCCGGATGATTATATTCCAATGGAAAGATTAGATCCTATGTACACTGCTCATTTTAATGGTGGGAAAGAACAATTTGATGTGTCTTCTGATTTAGTAACATTGACAAAAACCTTAGAAGAGTTCAGCGCTGAAGATGCACAAGGGTTTATGCATTATTTGAAAGATATTTATGAACGGTTTGTTGTAGCTAAAGACCATTTTCTGCAACATCCTTTTCGAAATCAAAGCGACTTTTATAGACCTTCTGTCATCAAACAAGCACTTAAGTTGAAAACATTTGACAGTGCTGACCATATGATCAAACAATATGTTAAAGACGAACGTTTACAACAAATGTTGAGCTTTCAAACTCTTTACATAGGACTTTCTCCTAAAAACGGTCCTTTGTTTATTTCTTGGATAGCGCGTCAAATCCCGATTCACTTTTTCGTAAAACACCAAGACTGGTTCAAAACAAAGAATTGGGAAAATTCTGGAGATATTTGGCAGCGTTGGTTTAGAGTTCGAAATTGGAAGCCGCACTTGCCAGATGGGACCCAGATTACCAGAAAAGGATTTGACAAAAGGACTCTGAGACATTTTAACCAGATCAGATTGGAACGATTTATTATTGAAACTCGTCGAGGGGAACTAGCGCATTGGATGATGATTCCGCCTGCGTTTCTATTTTTCTTATGGAATCCTTTGTGGGCTGGATGGGTTATGGTTATCTATGCTGTGATTGTTAATTTGCCATTTATTATTGTTCAGCGATACAACCGACCTCGTTTAGAAAAATTAGGGGATAGAAAAGAACGTAAATTTGCAAAGAACAGCTAAAAGGAGATGTATGATACACTCCCTTTTAGCTGTTCTTTTTTTAGAATAAATCGAGTTGTCTGGGAGCTAGTCCAGTAAAACTGATCCCTAATATATCTTGGAGTTCTTTGGCATTTTTGGCCGCATGTCCTCCTGAGTTGTTATTAAAGATGACAGCTACTTCATCAGATTCTTTTTCCAATTCCAGAATAATCTCTGCAAATTGTTTCATTTCCTCATGACTGTATTCATAAAGTGTTCGTTCTGAACGCCAATTTTTGCTATTTCCACCTTGCCATCCTTCAAAGTTTCTGCCGTGTAATCGTAGAAGTGCCAGATTTTTATTTGTACTTTCAGAAATAAGTGGGACACTATTATTGGGCGTTGGAGGTTGGTCTACTACTGTATGAATAAATTGGTGTTCCTTTAAAAAATATAGAGTAGCTTCCTTATTTTGATTGCTGTACCAGCTGGAATTACGAAACTCAACAGCAATTGGAGTATCTTTCATCCAAGTTCTAACTTTTCTTAAGTAGGTGACATTCTCTTTTGTGCAGCCAAAGTAAGGAGGGAATTGGAATAAGAAAGCTTTGATTCGGTTTTGTTCCAACATAGGTTCAAAACGAGTTAGAAAGGCACTGAACATTTGTGCTTCGCTTGAAAAGTCTTCAATCCACTTTTTATGTTGAGTCATAGCTTGATAAGCTTTAGGAAGAAAGCAAAAAGATTCAGGTGTCTTACTCATCCAATTGTGAAGATTTTTTTCTGAAGGAATGGCGTAGAAACTAGTATCCAACTCTACAAAAGGGAAGTGTCCAGCGTAGTCTTCTAATTTTGTACTTCTGCTGGTTTCCAGCAACTCATGATCACTCCACCCAGTCAGACCGATCGTAATCATATTTTTTACTCCTTTACATGATTAATTTTTATTGAGCTCAAAATTAATGCCAACATAAGCATCAAACAAATCATACAATTCTTTATCTGCTTTCTTCAAAGAAATCGGTCGATTACTATCACTTAAAAAGCAGTGTTTGCTTTCGCCAAAAGATCGCAATTCATCTGTCTTTTTATCCATGACACGATAAGAGATCTCTAAGCGAATACCGTTAAATACTTCGATTTTAGGAATGATATACACGTGGTCGTTATACCGAACCATTGATTTGTATTCACAATTCACACTAAGTACGGGAACGATAATTCCGCTTTTTTCCATTTGATCATAGCCAAAACCAATTTGATCCATCAAATCAGTTCGAGCTTCTTCAAACCAACGAATATAATTTGAATGGTGAATGATTCCCATTTGGTCTGTTTCATAATATTGTGCTCGGTGTTCGTATAATTGATAGTCTTTTTTCAACATACTTCCTCTTTTCGGCATAAATTTATTTACAATGATTTCTATATAAACGTTAGTTTTATTTTACCATTTTGTTTTCAGATACCAAAAGTAAATGTAATATATGTTAGTGTCAATATTTTCTCGGTAAAAAAATTTTTTTAAAGTTTAAAGAGAAATTACTCCATTTTTCCAAACAATTATGCGTTGATTTGGCTTTTTGTTCTGTTTTTATGCTAGATAAGATAAAAATGTATTTGGGCTTTTTAACCCGCAGCCCGAATACACTTCGCGTCCGGGGGCGGCGGTGAGCCTCCTCGTGCTAGCGCACTGTGGGGTCTCACCAGTGCCTTTTTAATCCCCCAGGAGTCTACGCCGTATTCGGGCTACTCATCTAAGCAGCCATCTATGTGACTGGCGATATCATCCAGTCTGCTTTTGAAACAGTGCTCTAATATATTATAGCGTACAGCAAATAAATTGAGATGGCGAAAAATAGATTTGCAAGAGGCAGCAGAGTCTCAACTGTTCAAATTATTAATCCTCATATAATAAAAAAACAGTATTAATACACTAAAACACCATAGTAAAACAACAGGAGGATAAACGACACACTAATTAGTGTGTCGTTTATCCTCCTGTTGTTTTAGCTAAAGGTTAGTGTAATAACTTATTTAAACAATACACTAAAGTTGGCACGAAAATTGCTTATTAATAAGTGAAAGCTAAAAAGCAATGGTCAATAAAAATGATCATGCCAAAATAATTGAGGTCTATTCAAACGAACTATTAGATAATGTAAGGGTGTTCTTATTATTTGTTTCCACTAACTCTTGTTGATCGGATACAATTATCAACGAATCAAAAGTTTAGTTGGAAGATTTAAAAGTTATTATTGATAACAGACAAAATCTAATAGAAGTTTTGAAAAAAGCTAAACTTTAGAGTTTAGAACTAAGACGGATATTAAAAAGAAAGGAGAAAAAGAAGTCAGAGTAAATTGAGAATAAAGTTTTAGATTGAGCTACCTATCGTCAAAAAGTAAAATCATTTATTTAGGAGGTAAAAATATGGTAGGAATTATTCTAGCAAGCCATGGCGAATTCGCTGAAGGCATCTTGCAATCTGGAGCAATGATTTTTGGAGAACAAGAAAACGTTAGCGCTATTACTTTAATGCCAAGTGAAGGTCCAGAAGATGTAAGAGCAAAAATGAAAGATGCAGTTGCGTCTTTTGATGATCAAGATGAAGTGTTGTTCTTAGTGGATTTATGGGGAGGTACGCCATTTAATCAAGCAAATGCATTATTTGAAGAACACAAAGATACATGGGCGATCGTTGCAGGATTGAATTTACCGATGCTGATCGAAGCTTATGGATCTCGTTTATCAATGACATCTGCTCATGAAATTGCAGCACATATCGTTGAAGCGGGAAGAGAAGGGGTCAAGGCTAAACCGGAAGAATTGGTAGCAGACACTGCGAAAGTTCCAGTTGCAGAAGACGGACAACCTAAAGGACCACTTGCTCCAAATACAGTAGTTGGAGACGGAAAAATCAAATTCGTCTTAACACGTGTAGACTCTCGTTTATTACATGGTCAAGTTGCGACATCATGGTCTAAATCTGTAGGACCAAACCGTATCATCGTTGTTTCAGACTCAGTAGCACACGACGACATGCGTAAAAAATTGATTGAACAAGCTGCTCCTCCTGGAATAAAAGCAAATGTTATCCCAGTCGATAAATTGATTGAGATCACAAAAGATACTCGCTTTGGAAATACAAAAGCATTGATTTTATTTGAAAATCCTACAGATGTGATACGTGCAATTGATGGCGGCGTTGAAATCGATGAGGTAAACGTTGGTTCGATGGCTCACTCAGTTGGGAAAGTCGTTGTAAACAAAGTTCTTTCAATGGGACAAGAAGATGTAAAAGCTTTTGAAGAAATGAAATCAAGAGGCATCAAATTTGATGTACGTAAAGTTCCTAATGACTCTCGTGCGAACATGGATGAACTTTTGAGAAAAGCAAAAAATGATTTAGCAAAAGCATAATAATACAATAGAAATAAATTATTTAGGAGGGCTATTATGTCTATTATATCAATAATTTTAGTAATACTTGTTGCTTTTCTAGCTGGTATTGAAGGAATCTTAGATGAATTCCAATTCCATCAACCTCTAGTAGCATGTACTTTGATCGGTTTAGTAACAGGGAATTTGACAGCAGGTATCGTTCTTGGAGGTACGCTTCAAATGATCGCGCTTGGCTGGGCTAACATTGGAGCAGCCGTAGCACCCGATGCTGCATTGGCATCAGTTGCATCAGCAATTATTTTAGTTTTAGGTGGACAAGGGGTTGCCGGAGTTCCAGCAGCTATCGCGATTGCGGTTCCTCTTGCAGTAGCAGGACTTTTCTTGACAATGGTTGTTCGTACATTAGCTGTACCTATTGTACACGCAATGGATAAATCAGCTGAAGAAGGAGATTTCAGAAAAATTGAAATCTTACAAATTTTAGCAATCTGTATGCAAGGTGTCCGTATCGCTATCCCAGCTGCAGCGCTATTATTTATCCCGGCAACAACAGTTCAAGGATTCTTAGAATCAATGCCTGCATGGTTGACAGATGGTATGGCTATCGGTGGTGGAATGGTTGTTGCTGTTGGTTATGCACTAGTTATCAACATGATGTCATCTAAAGAAGTATGGCCATTCTTTGTTCTTGGTTTCGTAGTAGCAGCCGTTTCTGAATTGACATTGATCGCTCTAGGAGCAATCGGAGTTGCTATCGCTCTTATTTACTTGAACCTTTCTAAAATGGGTGGTTCTTCAAGTAACGGCGGAAACAATACTGGTGATCCGCTTGGCGATATCTTAAACGATTATTAATCCTGAAGGAGGAGAAATTGACATGGAAGAAAAAATTACTTTATCTAAAAAAGATCGCTTAGCTGTGGCATGGCGTTCAACATTTATCCAAGGTTCTTGGAACTATGAACGTATGCAAAACGGCGGTTGGGCATTTTCAATGATTCCAGCCATTAAAAAATTGTACAAATCTAAAGAGGACCGCTCAGCAGCATTGAAACGTCACTTAGAATTCTTTAATACTCACCCATATATCGCTTCACCAATTCTTGGTGTTACTTTAGCTCTTGAAGAAGAACGTGCGAATGGCGTTCCTGTTGATGATGTAGCTATCCAAGGGGTTAAAGTTGGTATGATGGGTCCTTTGGCCGGTGTTGGTGACCCGGTGTTCTGGTTTACTGTACGTCCAATGTTAGGAGCTCTAGGAGCTTCATTAGCAATGGGAGGAAATATTCTTGGACCAATCTTATTCTTTGTAGCTTGGAATTTGATTCGTTGGGGCTTCATGTGGTACACACAAGAATTCGGTTACAAAGCCGGTTCTAAAATCACAGAAGACCTTTCTGGTGGTTTATTGCAAGATATTACTAAAGGTGCATCTATTTTAGGGATGTTTGTACTGGCAGCATTAGTACAACGATGGGTATCGATTGGTTTCAAACCCGTTATCTCCGAAGTACAATTGGAAGACGGAGCATTTATTGAATGGGATCAGCTACCTGCAGGTGGAGAAGGAATGCGTCAAGCCTTTGAACAAGTAAATTCAGGTATGGCTCTTTCTCCTACTAAAGTGACCACGTTACAAGATAACTTAGACCAATTGATTCCAGGATTGGCACCGTTATTGTTAACATTATTCTGTATGTGGTTATTGAAGAAAAATGTTAGCCCAATTGTTATCATCTTAGGTTTATTCGTAGTTGGTATCGGCGGACACTTGATCGGACTACTATAATAACTGAAAGAAACATCAGTCGATTCAATTCTGTAAATGAATAGTGGATCGTAAAAAGAGCGGCTGGGATTTTTGTCTCAGTCGTTTTTTTTGTGGTTTATTTGAATGAAGAAACGTATAATGACTGTAAGACGATAAATGAAATGGAGCGGTTTGAATGGTTGAATCAATTAACACAAAAGTGGATTTGGTGATCGATGCCACCGCTTTTACGGGACTAACAGATTATGGGAAAATCATGATCGGTGATAGAGGATTTGAATTTTATAATACGCGGGATCCGCACAAATTTATTCAAATTCCTTGGGAAGAGGTAAATCTTGTGATTGCTTCAGTCATGTTTAAAGGCAGATGGATCCCGCGTTATGCGATCGAGACGAAAAAATCGGGTACGTTTACTTTTTCTTCAAAAGACCCTAAAAAAGTTCTTCGTGCGATACGCGAATACGTTGACCCCGATTACATGGTACACTCATTGAGCTTTTTTGAGGTTATCAAAGGTGCTTTTAAAGCAATAGGGAAGAAGAAAAAATAACTGTTTTTAGTATCAATTTTTTTGCCATTAGATAAATATAAAAGTAACTTATCGATAATAAGCTTTAAAGTGTGCACTGAGTTTTTTTACTCCTGCTCTCTTGTTCGCTTAGAGAAAAGTTTTTAAATCTTTAATTGAATCTAGAACTAGAATTTGTTAAAATGAAATCAATAATCAAAAGACAGTGATAAGGATCAGTAGGAATGGCTCTTTTTTAGAGAGCGCATGGTTGGTGAAAATGCGCAGAGATACATTTTGAACTCGCCTTAGGAGTTGCTTTGCTGAGAAAGACTTTCAAGTAGGCAGAGACGTTTCATCCGCGTTAAGGATAAGATGAGATTGCAAGAGATTATTGCAGTAAATTTAGGTGGTACCACGACTATAAAATTGAGTTCGTCCTAAGAATACAAGGAATAAATGCCTTTGTATTTTTAGGGCGATTTTTTTTACACTAATATTAAGAAAAGAGGTAATTAGGAATGAGTTTTAATCACAAAACCATTGAAAAGAAATGGCAACAATATTGGGATACAAATAAATCTTTCCGCGTAATAGAAGATCCTGAAAAAGATAAGTTTTACGCAATGGACATGTTCCCATATCCATCAGGTTCAGGACTGCACGTAGGACATCCAGAAGGCTATACTGCAACGGATATTCTTTCTCGAATGAAACGTGCTCAAGGGTACAACGTGTTGCATCCTATGGGCTGGGATGCCTTTGGTCTGCCAGCAGAACAATACGCACTGGATACAGGAAATGATCCGGCTGAATTTACAGCTGAAAACATTCAAACGTTTAAACGTCAAATCAATTCTCTAGGATTCAGTTTGGACTGGGACCGTGAGATCAACACTACTGATCCAGAGTATTACAAATGGACTCAATGGATCTTTACGAAATTATATGAAAAAGGTTTGGCTTATGAAGCAGAAGTAGCTGTAAACTGGTGTCCTGCTTTAGGAACAGTTTTGGCTAATGAAGAAGTCATTGATGGCAAAAGTGAACGCGGAGGACATCCTGTTTACCGTAAGCCAATGAAACAATGGATGCTGAAAATCACAGCTTATGCAGATCGTTTGCTAGAAGATTTAGAATTAGTAGATTGGCCAGAAAATATCAAAGATATGCAACGCAATTGGATCGGTAAATCGGTAGGGGCCAATGTAACGTTTAGCGTGAAAGAATCTAGTGAAGAATTTACTGTGTTCACGACAAGACCAGATACACTTTTTGGGGCGACGTATGCTGTTTTAGCTCCTGAGTCTGATTTGGTTGAAAAAATCACTACACCAGAACAAAAAGCAGCTGTTGAAGCCTACATCAAAGAGAGTAGTCTGAAAAGCGATTTAGACCGTACAGATTTGAATAAAGACAAATCAGGAGTCTTTACTGGAGCTTATGCAATCAACCCGGTAAACGGGAAAGAAATGCCTATCTGGATCGCAGATTATGTACTGGCTTCATATGGAACGGGAGCTATCATGGCTGTTCCAGCTCATGATCAACGTGACTGGGAATTTGCGACTAAATTTGATTTAGAGATCATCCCTGTACTTGAAGGTGGAGACATCACAAAAGAAGCTTTCACTGAGGATGGGACTCATATCAATTCAGAATTTTTGGATGGACTTGGAAAAGAAGCTGCTATCGAAAAAATGAATAGTTGGTTGGAAGAAAAAGAAATCGGCAAAAAAGAAACGACTTATCGTTTACGCGACTGGTTGTTCGCTCGACAACGTTATTGGGGAGAACCTATTCCTGTTATTCATTGGGAAGATGGTACGACCACTACTGTCCCAGAAGAAGAATTGCCATTGTTGCTGCCAGTAACTAATGAAATCAAACCTAGTGGTACTGGTGAATCTCCGCTTGCAAATATCACTGATTGGGTAAACGTAGTTAATCCAGAAACCGGTAAAAAAGGGAAACGTGACACAAATACGATGCCGCAATGGGCAGGTAGTTCATGGTATCATTTGCGTTACATTGACCCCCACAATTCAGAACAATTAGCGGACCCTGAAAAATTAAAAGAATGGTTGCCGGTAGACATTTATATCGGCGGGGCAGAACATGCTGTATTGCATCTATTGTATGCACGCTTCTGGCATAAATTCTTATACGATATCGGTGTCGTTCCAACAAAAGAACCGTATCAAAAATTGTTCAACCAAGGAATGATCCTAGGAGAGAACAATGAGAAAATGTCTAAATCAAAAGGGAATGTAGTCAACCCTGATGATGTGGTAGAACAATATGGAGCAGATACATTACGTGTTTACGAAATGTTTATGGGACCGTTAGATGCTTCTATTGCATGGAGTGAAAACGGACTAGAAGGAAGTCGCAAGTTCTTAGACCGCGTATGGCGTTTGATCATGGATGAAGATGATAAGTTACGTGATCGTATCACGACTTTTAATGATGGTAAGTTAGATGTGGTATATCATCAAACGGTCAAGAAAGTTACTGAAGATTATGATGCATTACGTTTCAATACAGCCATTTCTCAATTGATGGTGTTTGTAAATGAAGCATATAAAGCAGAAGCGTTGCCTGTTGAGTATATTAAAGGATTGATTCAACTATTGGCGCCAATCGCTCCTCATCTAGGAGAAGAATTGTGGCAAAAAGTGACCCAATCTCAAGAAGGTATTTCTTATGCAGCTTGGCCAACATATGATGAGAAATATTTGCAAAAAGATGAAGTAGAAGTTGTTTTCCAAGTTAATGGCAAACTGAGATCAAAAGTTCAAGTTTCCAAAGAAATCTCAAAAGATGACATGGAAAAATTAGCGATGGCAGATGAAAAAGTCCAGCAATATATTGAAGGGAAAAATATCCGTAAAGTGATCGTTGTTCCTGGAAAATTAGTCAATATTGTAGCTAACTGATCCGTTTCGTATTGGATGGTTAACATTCTTTTTTTCACATTAGGTGTGCTATTATTCTTATAAAGGAATAGTAGCACATCTTTTTATGCCTTATAAAACATTCTTAGGAGGGGTTTTAATGGATGCTGCAAGTTGGTTGGCCATAGGGATAGCTGTAGCAGTTGCCATTGGTTTATTTGATGATAAGAAAAAGAAACGTAAGAAAAAAGAAAAAGATGACGAGCAATAATGGTTCAATAAAAAAGCGAAGAGTCTATTCGCTTTTTTATATGTTCAGGACAAATACAACCCAATAAAAGGTGGAGATACAATGGAACAAAACAGACAAAAGATGATTCGTTTGAACAATGGGCAGCTCATTCCATTAATTGGGCTGGGCACTTATAATATGGATGCTAAAACAGCAGAAGAAACGATCTATAGCGCTTTAATGAAAGGATATCGTTTAATTGATTCGGCTGCGATGTATGAAAATGAAGCTGAGGTAGGTCGTGCAGTTCGAAGAGCAGTAAACAGTGGGATTCCACGTGAAGAGATTACTGTTGTGACCAAGATTTGGAAAACAGATTTGGGATACGAAAAGACCCTGAGAGCTTTTGAGAAAAGTTATGGAGCTATGAATCTGGATGTCATTGATTTAGTATTGATCCATTGGCCAGATGTTTCCAATGACGTGAATATCAAGACTTGGAAAGCATTAGAAGAAATTTATTATAGTGGCAAAGTAAAAGCTATCGGTGTCTCCAATTTTGATGAAGAGCAGTTAAATTACTTATTTGAATGGGGAGATATCAAACCAGTAGTGAACCAGTACTCTTCTTATCCAGGCAACAGTCAGGAAAATTTGCGAGTGTTTTGCGAAAAAAGTGGTATTCGATCGATGGCTTATAGTCCAATTCATAGAGGGAAAACGTTGGATGATAGAGATATCCAAAGATTAGCAGAAAAATATCAAAAAACGCCCGCACAAATTGCACTTCGTTGGAATATCCAACGGGGCGTTATTCCCATACCCAAAACAGAAAGCAAAGATCGTTTAGAAGAAAATTTACAGGTATTCGACTTCACTTTATCTGAAAATGAGATGTCATTATTATTGGCAAAAGGATAAAGGTGTCTACATTAATTCAAAGTAGTTAAAAAAGCATTAAATTTTGATTGAGCTGGCTCTTTAGACATTGCATCTTGTCTACTTTATAAGTAGAATGTAAGCTAGCAAAATATTTTGAGAGTAGGCTTATAAATGTCAAATGAAACGATAAGTAAAAAAACGAAACATGTTGAAAGTGATTCACAGAGTAAAATGTTATCGGGTTCTGCTTGGATGTCTGCTGCAAGTATTATCTCTAGACTGTTAGGTGCTATCTACATTATCCCTTGGATGGCTTGGATGGGAGATAAAGCGACAGCTGAGGCAGCCAATGCCTTATATACTGTTGGTTATACACCTTATGCTTTGTTTTTAAGTGTCGCTACAGCAGGTGTCCCTTCTGCCATAGCTAAACAAGTTTCTCATTATAATTCGTTGGGAGAGTATGATATCAGTAAGGACATATATAAACGAGGGTTACAAGTTATGTCAATTACAGGTATCGCTTCCGCTATCCTGATGTACGCATTAGCACCATTTATCGCAGCAAATAGCCCAACAGCTTCTGCTGCAGACGGAACACAAGTGATTCGTACATTGTCTATAGCTTTACTGCTGATTCCAACGATGAGTGTAACTAGAGGGTATATTCAAGGGTTCCAATCAATGGCTCCATCCGCTATTTCACAAGTTGTTGAACAAATTGTGCGGGTCATATTTATGCTGGCTTCAGTATTCTTTATCCGTCAAGTATTTGATGGGTCAGTTGTAGATGCTGTATCATGGTCTACTTTTGGAGCTTTTGTTGGGGCATTAGCCAGTATGGTATTTTTGGTTTATGTAGTGTGGAGAAAACAGTTAAATGCGAAACCAACTATTGGTTCCAGTTCTAGCAGCAACATAACTGTTTCAACCAATCAAATCTTGTTTTCTATTATCAAAACGGCTATTCCTTTCATTATCATCGGAGCTGGAATTACCATTGCTCAATTAGTCGATCAATTTACATTTGATCCTATCATGAAAGCTGTTAGTGATTATACTCCTAAAGAAATACAGAGAGTTTACGGTGTCGCAGCAGCAAATGCGCATAAATTGATCATGATCGTACTTTCGTTTGGGAGTTCAATGGCCATTACTTCAGTACCTTTGATCAGTAGTTTAATGGCTAAAAAAGATCATAAAGGATTGAGCAGACAATTTAATAATAGTATTCAATTGCTGTTTCTTATTATCATTCCGGCGTCAGTGGGAATGGCTGTAGTGGCTGAACCATTGTATACATTATTTTATCAACATGATGATTTTGGAACGAGTATTACTCAATGGTCAGCTATTATGACTATTTTTTTAGGGTTGTACACAGTAGTGAGCATTATGATCATGTCAGCAAACAGACCCCGTGCTGCGATAAAGGGGCTAGTAATAGGGGTGATTGTGAAATTAGCTTTACAATATCCACTACTAGCTGCTTTCAAAACTCACGGAATGCTGGTTTCTACGATGATTGGTTTTGCAGTATCTTCCCTTATTATTATTCATGCAATGTATCAGACAGAACATTTCAATCTAGGATTATTGTCGAGAAGGACACTGTTAATAACCATTTTCTCTGTAATCATGGCGATAGCTACAACAGTCGTCAGAGAGTTGCTTTACCTGTTTATTCCAGTTAGCGACAGAGGATTAGCTTTAGTAGTTATATTGATCGTAGCTTTAGTAGGGGTAGCTGTTTACGGCTATCTAATCTTTAAATCAAGACTAGCAGATAAAGTGATCGGCACAAAAGCAACAACATTTAGAAAAAAAATAAAAATATAAGAGCGTGGAGAGAGGCGTTTAAGGACAGAGCGCGGAACAAACCGTTTAGACTTTCGTAGAGTTCACTTTTGGCGTTTAGTTAGGTGTTCTTTCCCAACGAAAAGGTAAAATGAAATCATAGGGAATCAAGCTTACGCAACGCGTTTAAAACCAGAGCGTGAAGTAAGCCGTTAAGCCCACACTTAAAAAGAGAGTTAGGATTTTTTAATGTCCTAGCTCTCTTTTCAATTTTCTGTATAATGGAAAACAGATAAGTGTATTGAGAAAGGAATTTAGAAATGAGATTGGATAAATTATTGTCCCATAGTGGATTTGGTACGAGAAAAGAAGTGAAAAATCTTCTAAAGAAAAAAGTTGTGACTGTTAATGGAACTTTTCAAAAAGATGGTAAAGTTCAAGTCTCACCAGAAACAGATTTAATAGAGGTATTTGGAGAAAAAGTAGAATATCAAGAGTTCGTTTATTTCATGTTGCATAAACCAAAAGGGGTTATTAGTGCTACAACAGACAATCTGCATGAGACAGTCATTGATTTATTGCAACCGCAGGATCAATTGCAAGAGCCATTTCCAGTAGGACGTTTAGATATTGATACGGAAGGGTTATTGCTTTTAACCAATGATGGTAATTTAGCCCATGAATTGCTGTCTCCCAAAAAACATGTCAATAAAGTTTATCAAGCCGAAATCAAAGGAATCGTAATAGAAAAAGACGCAGCGGCTTTCTTAAAAGGTGTTACGTTAGAGGATGGATATAATTGCAAACCTGCAGAATTAGTGATTCATGAAACTGATGGGGCAAAAGGGACTTCAAAAATTGAAGTAACCATTCATGAAGGTAAGTTTCATCAAGTAAAACGTATGTTTGAGAGTGTAGATAAAGAAGTGACTTATTTAAAACGTCTGTCTATGGGACCATTATATTTAGACGAAAATTTACAATTAGGAGAATACCGAACGTTAACTCAAGATGAGATCGAGTCTTTAAAAAATAGAAAATAGTTGATATTAAATAGACTTGAAAAGAGACTGATACAAGCAGTCTCTTTTTTTCAAATTTATTATTTTTTATCTATTTGACTTGAGTTGTGTAAACTTTCGTCAGTCATTGTAGAACCTTATTTTAGTCCATTCTTATTTTTGTGAATATTGTTTCATCATATAAGGGATATTCTCGATAATTTGTGAAGGAAGAACTACATATTGTTTTTCTGCAAGTGTATCTCCTATTTCACTATGCAAGAACACAGCTGCTAGAATGGCTTTTTCTTTATCGTCAAATTGAGCCACAAATCCAGCGATCATACCTGCTAAGGTATCTCCCATCCCGCCAGTAGCCATAGCTGGGTTTCCTGCAGTATTTTTCCAGAATGCATCATTAAAGTAAACTTTTGTGCGGTTCGATTTGAGTACGATCGTCCCGCCAATTTTTTTCTGTTGAATCGCGTTAGCTTCGTCTTCTTGTTCAGCTTGAGACAATCCAGTCATTTTTTTCCATTCTCCCACATGAGGAGTATAAATAGCTTGTGTTTTTGGATAAGGGATATCATATTTTGCTATAAGGCTAATAGCACTGCCATCAATAACGATGTACTGGTCTTGGGATACACTAGAAAACACAGTAGTTAAGATATCCAATGCTTCTTGAGATAATCCAAGACCGGGACCAATAACAATGACATCTACTGTTTCTACTTGCTCAGTTACTTTTTTCAAATCAGCGCTATCCACGACCATCGCTTCTGGAAGACGAGCATGCAAGGAAACGTGATTCGCTTTAGCTGTGGCTACGGTGACCAAGCCGGCACCACTATAAACAGCTGCACTAGCTGTTAAGATGGCGGCTCCACCCATATCTTCATTTCCACCGATGACCAAGACTTTTCCATAAGTCCCTTTATAACTATCTTCTGACCGTTTGATTAAAGTTGATGTTACGATCTCTTCTGTAATAGAATTCATTTGCTTAACTCCTTTCTCTATTCTCCTTCATTATAAGTTTTAAAAGAATATTAAGCCAAAGTTATACAATATTAAGCCAAAGTTATACAAATAGAAGCGAAAAAAGTTCAGCCCTACATTGGTAACTGACATCAAAAGTGATAGAATGGAAGTGTTAATGAAGAGGGGAGAGTTTTGACATGGCAATTGATTGGAAAAAAGAAGCTGAAGCTCGCAAAGACGACTTCTTAAAAGATTTGTTCATGCTGTTGAAAATCGACAGCGTTCGCGATGACAGCAAAGCATCAAAAGATGCACCAGTAGGACCTGGTCCTAAAGAAGCCTTAGAAGCCTTTTTAGCATTGGGTGAAAAAGATGGTTTCATCTCTAAAAATACTGGAAACATAGCTGGTCATCTTGAATACGGTGAAGGCGACGAAATGATGGGTGTGTTAGCTCACGTTGATGTAGTTCCTCCTGGAAATGGTTGGGACACAGATCCTTTTGAGCCTGTAATCATAGATGGGAAAATTTATGCACGCGGTTCAAGTGATGACAAAGGACCAGGTATGGCCGCATACTATGCCATCAAAATGATCAAGGAAATGAATCTGCCGATTTCTAAAAAAATACGTTTCATTATTGGTACAGATGAGGAAAGCGGCTGGCAATGTATGGACCACTATTTATCAGTAGAAAAAGAACCAGACTTTGGTTTTTCTCCTGATGCTAACTTCCCGATCATCAACGGTGAAAAAGGAAATGTTTCCTTGTATGTAAATACGAAAGGAAACAACGAAGGCGGCAAAAATACGCTGCTTAGTTTTGATGCCGGTTTACGTGAAAATATGGTTCCTCGTGATGCAGCAGCTGTATTTACCAGTGAAGAAGCAGATGTAATTGAAAAAGCTTTTTACGATTATGTAGAATCAGCACCTATTACAGGAACTGTAGGGGTGGATGGCGACAAAGTAACGATTGAAGTCGTTGGGAAATCAGCTCATGGAATGGAGCCCCGTGGTGGAGTCAACGGCGGAACTTATTTGGCAACATTCCTAAGCAACTTTAGCTTCGGCGGAGATGCTCAAAACTACCTTCAAATCATTGCAGAATACATTCACGAAGATTCAAGAGCCGAAAAATTAGGCTTGAACTTTGCAGATGACATAATGGGCGATTTAACGATGAATGCAGGTGTATTCACGTTTACTCCTGAAAATGGAGGAGTTATTGCATTGAATTTCCGTTACCCACGCGGAATGAATGTGGAAGCGATCGAAATCCAATTAGATAGTAAACTAGCTGAATATGGCGTTACGCTTAGTCGTGGCGGAGTTAAAGAACCACACTACGTACCAGCTGATGATCCATTAGTAAAAACGTTACTGGATGTCTATGCTAAACACACTGGATTAGAAGCTAAAGAACAATCTATCGGTGGTGGAACATACGGTCGTTTAATGAAACGTGGAGTAGCTTATGGAGCCATGTTCCCTGACAGTGTCGACACGATGCACCAAGCAAATGAGTTTATGGCTGTCGATGACTTGATGAAAGCCATGGCAATTTATGCTGAAGCAATTTATACGCTCATTAAATAAAAATAATAAATAAGATAGGGTTGGGACTTGATACACTCCCTACAAAGTAGACACTAGAAATAACAAAAATTTCTAAACTATTTTGTAGGGAGTGTTTTTTATTGTCTAAACGAGTTAAATTAAGCGCAGACGAAAAATTAGCCATCATTAAACCA
>NZ_JBGQQW010000033.1:0-40182 GCF_045528485.1 Desemzia sp. FAM 23990 | reverse complement strand
ATAAGTTGGGTCCTTTTTATTGGTCTTGGATAAGTCATCCAAGTTCAGTATAAAGGACTTTTTTGCATATTGGAATAGGATACATAACATTGTGAAACATATTATGTTTCATGCAACACTAGTGATTAAATGTATTAATGTAAAAAGCCAAGAATCAAGGCTTATCCTTGATTCTTGGCTTTTATATTGTATGATTTTTCCAAACGATTCATCAAAAATCATATTGTTGATATAAATGATTGATCGCTTCTTTTGATTTTTCCAGATTTTCCAAGCTCGATTCATAATAATTGGTGACATAAGCATAAAACAATATATCAATGGCATACATTTGTGTCAATAAAGAAATGGTCGCCCCGCTTCTTAACGGGGGTTCTTGTGCAAAGGCGGTTTTTAAAGCTACATCTGTTTCGTGGCTCAATGTATTTTCTGTATTGCGGGTAAGTGAAACGGTCTTGAGACCAAATGATTTAGCCATTTTAGTTAAGGCAAGTACTTCTCCTTTTTCTCCAGCATTTGAAATCCCCAAAAATAAAGCGTCTTTATCCGAAGCCGCCAATGATGTAGCTAATACATGCTGATCCTGTATAAAAATAACTTTTTTTCCAATACGGCTAAACTTCTGTTGAAAATCTTCTGCTACAATACTTGAAGCTCCCAAACCAAAAGGATAAATAACCGAACTACTGTAAAATAATTTAGTAGCACTAGAAACAACCTCATCAGCTAACGTATTGTTGGTTTCTTTGAAGACATGGTTTGTATTGACGAGCAATTTCTTTTTGATTTTAGCCAACTCTTCACCAGGCAGAATATCCGTATATAAATTGTCATTGATTCCTTGCAAATCGGCTGAAAGCTGCAATTTTAATTCTACAAAACCCTTCAGCCCGATCGAGTGGCAGAACCGAATAACTGCTGCTGAACTAGATCCTGCTTTTTGAGCTAGTAATGAAGAATTCATATTAATAATAGAGGCCGGTTCTTGCAAAATCAATTCCGCGATTTTCTTTTCAGACAAAGGTAAAGTACCCTTTTTCTCTTTAATGTTTAATAAGATATTATTTAACATGTGTGTGCTCCTTTTAAGCAATCTTACTTAGGTCAATTTTAGTTGAACAAATCTGACTAAAGGAAAAAGGCACCTAAACTGATCACAGCTAGTTGCCTTTTAGTCTTCCTTTTATAGTATATAGATTAACTGATTAATAGTCGACTACTGTTTCACCATCAATTTCAGTTGTCGGTAATTCAGTTGGTTCCATAGCTTCTGCAGGTACTCCAAAGAAGTAGGTTGCTAAGAATCCACCAGCATATGCTGCTAATAAACCTAGTACATAAGCCCACCATAATCCATCAGCGATCAACGGAATCAAGGCCACTCCACTTGGTCCAATAGCTGTGGCTCCAACTCCACCGATCAATCCGATGACAGCTCCACCGATTCCTCCACCAATACAAGCTGTAATGAATGGACGACCTAATGGTAATGTTACTGCATAGATCAATGGTTCACCAATTCCTAAGATACCAACTGGTAAAGAGCCTTTGATCATGTTCGTTAATTGTTTGTTTTTTCTGCATTTTGCCCATAATGCGAAGGCTGCTCCAACTTGACCAGCACCAGCCATAGCCAAAATCGGTAATAGCAAAGTAGACCCTTGTGAAGCAATCATTTCAATATGAATTGGCGTCAAGACTTGGTGTAGTCCAAACATAACCATCGGCAAGAACAAAGCCCCTAAGACGAAACCAGCAAATGCTCCACCAACATTTAAGACCCAAGTGATTGCACCTACGAGAGAAGTAGAGACAAAACCAGCGATCGGCATGATCAAGAAGATGGTAATCAATCCGATTACCAGTAAAGAAATCGTCGGAGTCACAATAACATCTAATGAATCCGGAACGACTTTGCGCAAGTTCTTTTCAACGATAGACAATAGCCATACAGCTAAGACGACTCCGATGACCCCGCCTTGTCCCGCTGCTAAAGGTTCACCAGTAAAGATGTTGGGTAATGGAGCTTCTGGAGTCATACCGGTTAAGTAAATGATTCCCCCGACAACTCCTCCAAGTCCTTCCGTAGCTTTAAAGACTTTAGCAGCATTGATACCAATATAAATGTTTAGATACGTAAATAGTCCGTTTTTGATGATATTTAATACTAAGACAATATTTTGCCAAGTTGCTGCATCGATAGCTTCAGCTGTCATCAAGTTTTGGAGTACAGATGCAATCCCGCCAATGATACCAGCTCCAACAAATGCAGGAATCAGTGGTACGAATATATTCGCAATTGATTTTAGAGCACGCTTGAATGGAGTATTATTGCGTTTCTTTTGTTCTGATTTAGTTGCAGCTGCTTTTCGTTCTGCTTCGGCTCTCCCTGAATTTGTGCCTGTAGAATCGACTTCAGCGGGACGCCCTTTTTTCATTTGAGACATTTGGTTCGCTACTTTAGTAACGATTCCAGGGCCTAAAACGATTTGTAGAGTATCGTCTTCTACGACCCCTAATACACCATCTACTTTTTTCAAATTATCGATATCCACTTGATCATAGTCTTTGATATCTAAACGTACACGAGTCATACAGTTGATGACATTCCCAACATTACTCATTCCGCCAACTTGATTGTAGATGTCTTTAGCTAATTTTTCTTCTTTTGCATTTGCCATTCTTTTTTTCCTCCTTTATATGTGTTTTAATTTATTGTTTTTCTAACAAAGCCTTTTGCTTCCGTTAATTTTTGTTGCGCTTTATCTTTTGCAGTGTTCGTTAAAACCATAACAATAGCGACTTTGACTTGTTGGTCAGCAGCCTCAAATGCTTCTGCAGCGACTTCATAAGAACATTCCGCAGCTTGCATAATGATTCGTTTTGAACGTTCTACTAATTTTTCATTAGATGGTTTAACATCTACCATCAGATTTTGGTATACTTTTCCAACGCCGATCATTGAACTGGTAGATAACATGTTCAACACTAACTTTTGCGCTGTTCCAGATTTCAGTCTTGTAGAACCGGTCAAAATTTCTGGTCCTACTTCTACTTCAATCGGCAATTCTGCATACTTGCTGATTTTTGCGTTCTTATTGCATGAAAGTGAGGCTGTAACGGCTCCTACTGCTTTAGCATACGTTAAACCGCCAATGACGTAAGGTGTTCTGCCGCTTGCAGCGATTCCGATAACAATGTCATTTTCATTCAAATCAATAGCTTGCAAATCTTCTTTTCCAAGAGTCTGAGAATCCTCTGCTCCTTCAACTGCTACTGTCATCGCCTTCATTCCACCGGCGATCAATCCTTGTACCATAGTGGGTTCTACACTAAACGTTGGGACACATTCAGCAGCATCCAATACACCTAAACGTCCACTGGTTCCAGCTCCCATATAAATCAGACGTCCGCCTTTTTCAAAACTAGCCACAATCGCTTCAGCTGCTTTTGAAATAGAAGGCAATTCTTTTTCGACTGCCGCAGCTACTTTTTTATCTTCTTCGTTCATTAAGTGCAAGACTTCGCTGGTGGACAGCTCGTCCAAATTCATCGTTTGTTGATTTCTGGTTTCTGTAGTTAATTTATCTAAATTCAATGTCATTCTCCTCTTTTTAACCCTTTAATTCTTTAACTCAAATTGACTACCGGCAACACACCAGTCTAATAATGACAAATCTTCTTTTTTGATTTGAGCTACCACGTTTACTTTCTCATCTGCCGGCAATTCATGGACGACTACTTGAGTTTCTCCCATATAACGTTGGTATCGATTGTTATCTAACGTTACCGCTCCTCTAAATCTGCTGCTTGTTTCATGTGGTTCTATTTCAGTTATCTCTTTAAATCGCGCGTCAGCACTTCTCAACACATCTTTTGCCGGATCCCATCGGTTTTGATGTTTTCCTAAAATACGCTCGAAATACGGCGAGTGATTGATTGGTTCGACATGAAAAAGAATCGTGTCTTCTTGTATATAGTGTTTAAACTGTTCTAACGTTACCGCCGAAATCGTGGGATCCCCTATATAAACAGCATCTACTGCACAATCTTTAAGTGATTCCAATGCTGCTGCTAAAGGGTGCAGTTCTCTATGGTCTTCTAAGGTAGGCAAATGTTGGAAAAGCGGTCCTCTTAGTTCTTCATCTCCAGACACAAATGATGCTACCGTAAAACCGATTTCATTTAGCCACACGTTTTTTTGCTGAAACACTTCTTTTGCTAAGCCGGTTTCTGGCCTTGGATAATAATTGTGCATGGCTGTCATTTGATGGAAATTGGCTCCATACTGGACTAATTCTTCCACATCCTTCTCCGTAATCGTACTAGCATTCAACGCTATGTCCAAACTGTTAGACATAAACGCAATTTCTTGGTTTGTGAATCCATAGTCTACTCTCAACCCCGTAAGACCAATATGTTTCAATTTCTCTAAAGAACTTGCAGAATGTATCGAAATTCCTAATTTTTCTAAGGCACCTTTAGAGATATCCGCAATCAGCTCCATGTCCCATTTTTTGACTAATGATGCTAAATCCGTTAATCTCTGCATGTACTGATCTGCGTCTTCTTCTGGAATATGCAATGACGTAAAAACACTCGTAAACCCTGCTTCTTTCATTTCTTTTAAATATTGTTTTTTATCTTCAGTTAGGTCGATGCCTAAAAATACAGATAATCCAAACATAGCATTCCTCCTTACAGCGTTTTCTTTTTCAACACCATAGTACCACATTGAAATTTTATTTCAACACGTTTTTTTAATTATTTATAGATATACCAATATTTATTAAAATTTATTTAAACCATGATATAACATCAATATAAGTTAGATACCACGTAAAATATGTATTCGTTTTATTTTTTTATTTTATATTCGTTTCGATTTTTAAACTTCACATCGGTGTGTTATGATAAAATTAAATTTCATCACAGGAGGAATCACAATGCCACAACTTTATTTTGTTCGTCATGGAAAAACAGAATACAATCTAGCAGACCGAGTTCAAGGAGGGGATATCGATTCTCCCCTTTTACCAGAAAGCAAGCAAGATGCTATAAAGACTGGACTAGCTTTACAGATGGAAACTATTCCGCGTGTCATTGCCAGCCCGCAACATCGGGCTGTAGAAACGATGGAGTTGATTACCAATCAATTTCAACACCCTTTTTCTGTTCATTTCACAGAAGAATTTCGAGAATTCCGTTACGGTGACTGGGAGGGTGCTTTTATTCCGGAGTTAAGAGAAAATTATCCGGAAATGTTTTATCATTTGCGAGAAAGACCGGAATTATACAACCCCACTTCTATAAAAGGGGAAACCTATAGAGACTTGATCAAACGTGGAACTGATGTAGTTCATAAAGCTTGTACGGCTTTTCCAAATGAAGATATCTTGTTTGTTGGCCATAGCATCACAATCACGTGTACCCTATTGTCATTACTTGGAAAAGAAACAAAAGATCTCCGCTCTGCTCCTCCATTAGACAATACCAGTATTTCAATATTGAATTATGAAAAGGACACCTTCCATTTGGACGCTTGGAATAAAACCAATCATCTTCATTAGTTCACTGAATCAAGCAAAACCACATTCTAATATCGAATGCAGTTTTCCCTGATTTGTCAAATATTCGTAACATTTGCTTCTTGATCCCATCAGCTTTCATTTGTTTCCGTCATCATACAAAACAAAAGTTTCAGAACCACCAAAATCTAATCTTATAGAAGAAAAAAATATGCTATACTATATAAGGGAATTTAAGCAAAGCTGAATTTTTGTTAAATATACGATAAAGACGCCGGTCTTTGTTTAGGAGGATGACCGTTAATTGAAAGGAGATAAAGACGCAGTGATTGTATTGGCAGGAATGATTGGATCAGGAAAAAGTACTTATACCGCTATGATTTCAGAAGCACTGGGAAGCGAAGCTTTTTATGAAAGTGTTGATGATAACCGTATTTTAGAAAAATTTTATGAGGACCCTAAACGTTGGGCCTTCTCATTGCAGATTTATTTTTTGAACACACGTTTCAGAAGTATCAAAGCAGCTTTCCAACACAAAAACAATGTATTGGATCGCTCAATCTATGAAGATGCTTTATTCACTCGTATCAACTATGAAGAAGGAAATATGAGCGAACCTGAAATGGATACTTATCTTGATTTGTTGGATAACATGATGGAAGAATTAGACAGCATGCCTAAGAAGTCTCCTGATTTGTTGATTTATTTACGAGGGTCTTTAGATACTGTTTTAGAACGGATTGAAAAACGCGGTCGTGATTTTGAACAAATTGATAAGAATGCAGGTTTATTAGATTATTACAAACATCTACATGGCCAATACGATGAGTGGTTCAACGGTTACGACAAGAGTGCTACTTTAACGATCGATATCGATCACTACGACTTAGAAAAACCAGAACATGCTGAAGCTATTTTAGATATCGTAAGACAACGCTTAGCAGAAGTACGTGAAGAAGCTGTTTTGGCTTCCAACGGTACAAAATAACTCAGCAAACCTTAAATGATGCTGAACTAAAAAAGTACTACTTTCTCTCTTTTTTGGAGATGAAAGTAGTACTTTTTTATGTAAGTTTAATTTTTTGATCTCACTATTGAGATTATTCTGTTATATTTTTTCAAATTGTTGGCTATGGAGACCAAACAGATTCCTAGTTGGTGATGGTGGCTAGTAAAGGATTAGGTAGATTAGATTGAGACGGTATACTTCATGACTTAACCTTTAGATACCAGCTTTTTGTTAGGTAGGCCCAAGTATCCTTCTCTATATCACTTATATACTGACTGGCCCATCAAAATAAACAAGGACCTAAAGGCAAATAATCCAACTTCTTCAGCAAGAATTAAATAAAAAGCAAGATGCATTCCCAAATTTATTGGTTGAAAATTCCAATAATTTTACGAATGCATCTTTTCTAGAGACTTATCGTCTCAGTACCTTTATTATTTCATTCAATTGGCCAGGCTGATGTCAAGAATCTGTCTTCTCTATCCAAACACAACCTAATGTTTGAGAAGCCGGAACAATAGCAGAATATTTGCCGTGATTATCATAGGCTCTAAAGTACAACTTTCTTTCTTTATTGTATCCATATGCGTAAACCAGCAACCAATGATTTTTGTACTTGCTGCCGAATATTTTTGCAGTACCTACTGCCACCGGTATAGGGTCTTCACGGTTAAGCAGTTCCACTACTTTTCGTTCCGAGACGAAACTCATCTTAACGTTTAATTCTGGTATATCTTTTAGCACATAACTCAAACCTAATCGTAGATCCCAAGGAAATGTCCCTTTATAAGGGAAGCGATCATCCACAACCGTTCTCAACCCTGCCAATAATTTTTCTTTAGACAATTCTGCACTGTAATGATGTATGAACGTATCGTCTACTAATGCAGCGCTCACATAAGTCCCACAAATACCGGGTTTTTCTCGATTGATCCATTTTTGATATTTCTTAAATCGTATTGGCTTTAATCCTGTCCATGTTGTAGGGTAAGAAGGCTTTTTTACTTTCTCCATACATATTCCTTTCTTTATCGACCGTTTACCTAAATATACCATATTGATTCCTAAAGTAAAAACGCCTCTTTTAGGCTGAAAACACAAAAAAGTTTATTCACCAGCAGTCCTTGCAGAAGGGCCAATGAATAAACTCCTTCTTTTTTATGCTGCATAAGAGCGGCATAGTTCTGCACATTCAAAACAAACTTTCGCACATCTTTGGCAGTGGTCGTGGTCGTGCTTGTCGCATTCTTCTCCGCAAGCTTGGCAAATAGTTGCACAAAGCTGAATCAATTCTTTTGTTAGTACACTTTCACGGGTAACATAAGTAGACACTAGAGCACAAATATCTGCACATTCTCTATCTGTACGTATACAATCCACCATCATTCCCACATGCTCTTCTTCCAAACAGGCATCAAAACACTCATTACATACTTGTTGGCAATCAAAGGCTTTCTGCGCAATTTCTTTCAGTTTCGTATCCATCTCTATCTCTCCTCTTCGTTATGTTTAACCATTTTTAGTATAAAACTCTCGCTAAACAGCTGCAAACAAAACGCTTCCTCCATAGATTAAACACAAATAAGAGCTATCTACATATAGTAGAAAACTCTTATGGATGATAATACTTTTAGTTTTGAGGTCTATTTGCTTCGATATACACTTTTAATTCCTCACGCATTGGCAATCCTTCGTTATCTCCTTGATTCTGCACTTGCAGAGAGCCGATTGCATTAGCACGAACTGCACTGTTTTCCATGTCCAATCCATCTAGGTAACCACTGATGATCCCGACTGCAAATCAATCTCCAGCTCCAACCGTATCAACCACTTCTTTTACTTTAAAGCCTGGGACATTTTTCAATTCTTCCCCTCGTTTTTTAATGAATGCACCCTCTGATCCTGTTTTAATGACGACATATTCCACGCCCATATCTAAATAAAATTGAGCAATGACATCTTTGTCATTGGATCCCGTTAGAATTTTCCCTTCAGCAATACCGGGAAGTACAACATTTGCATAACGAGCCATGTTATTCAATACTTTAATCATCGTTTCTTCATTTTTCCATAATGCCGGGCGCAAGTTAGGGTCAAAGGTAATAAAAGTCCCTGCTTCTCTTGCTTTTGCCATCAAATGATACACAGCTCCACGAGTGATTCTGTTCACTGCAGGCGGAATTCCCGTAACATGCAGCAACCGAACATCTGTAAAATCAAGATCCATCACGTCTTCTATGGAAAAGTTGGAAAATGCACTGCCTTTGCGGTAATAAGCCGTAACAGGATCTCCTTCTTTCGTTTTGTTTTTCAGCATGATACCAGTATTGCAGTCATCGTCGAAAGTAATATGATCTGTCCCAATGTTCTCGCTTTGAAGATATTTGTAAATGTATTGACCAAATGGATCTTTTCCTAATTTAGTCAGGAAATTAACATCGTATCATAATCGAGCTAAACCAGTCCCCACATTAACTTCAGCACCTGCGATTCCTTTAGAGAAAGATTTCCCTTCTTCCAGTTCGCCATAATCATTTGCAATAAACATCCCCATTGGTTCTCCAATTAATATTACATCGCTCATACTTTTATTCTCCATCCTTTAATGTTGTAGACTTGCGTATTTTCAATTCTCCTGGCAGTTCTTTGTATACCACAGTGTTCTCTTGTTTTTCTTTATTGATTTTATCAATGAGCAATGCTCCGCTTTCTTTGCCCAATTCATATGAATTTTGGGCGACCGTCGTAATTCCCGGGTTGACAATAGAAGCAGATACAATATCATCGAACCCGCAGATTCCATAATCTTTCCCAATTTGTTTTCCGATTTTATTGATTTCCTTTAAGACATTCATCAATATCAATCCATTTGTCGCAATCAGGACACGTGGTTCTGGAAGTACGAAAAAGTCCTTGATGGCATCCCTTAGTTCTTCCGCATTTTCTTTGTTAGTCGTGTAAGTATTCAGTTGAACTTCCTCATGTTCTTTTAAAACATCCTGTACAGCCTGAAGTCTGTGAAGCTGTACCGTGTTAGATTCAATCGTTGGTGCAAAATAACCAATCGATTTAAATCCTTCTTCAAGTAAATGATGAACTAGCGCTTTACTCAATCCATAATTATTTGATGTGATGCAATCCAGGCTTTTGTCGGAAGTGTTCTTATCCAATAAAACAATCGGAATTTCCTCGTTTTTTAAAGATGTTAAATAGTCTTCGTTCATTCCAACGGTATTTATAACTAATCCGTCTACTTGATTGTCTATAAAACGCTGAATGTGTTTTTGTTCTTGTTCTTTAGATCCGTCTGAGACTGCAATCATCAAGGAATAGTTGAGTTCATTTGCTTGATCAGACAGTCCTTTAATGATGGTGTTGGAAAAAGGATTCTCAATATCTGCTATCACAGCTCCTAACAACATACTCTTTTGTGATTTTAAAGAACGCGCAATATTACTCGGACGATAGTCCAATTCCTTAATGACATTTTCAATCGTCTGTCTTGTGTCTGCAGACATATAATCAAACTTCCCATTTAAATAACGAGAAATCGTTGTTCCACTAACATTCGCTGCTTTAGCAATATCTTTTAACGTGACTTTCTTTTTGGCCATTCGGATACGTCACCTGCTCTTTTAATTTGATTAATTAGTTTATCGGTTTAGTTAACCGGTTTTAGAAATCGTTATCATATAATTAAAGTTTAGTCTTTCCTCTTCCTTTTGTCAATGGCGTTCTTCAAAGAAGCCTAGGAAATGCATTAGTTAGAGTTCGCCCATGCTGGGCGAACGAAAAAAGGCTGAGATCAACTCTCACCCTTTCTAGATAGCTTCTTTAATTGTTTTATCCATTTTAATTTGCTCAATAGGAAAAACTCGATGAAGATTTAAATAAATGAAATTCATCATCGGGGCAAATATGAGGGCTCCGATAATTGTTCCTTCCCGAATAAAAAAAGAACCGTTGAACAACAGTGACAACAGTACGGACGCAACAATGATAAGGACATCTGCTCTTTGTCTTATTTCCCCAAAACTGGCTCTGGTATTTTTACTTAACACCATGCACAGTGATTCTAGTGGAACACTGATAAAATCTAAAGCCGTGCATAAACCAACTCCTAATGCAGCAAATAAATTCCCTAGAACTAAGAAGAGTATATTCATATAGTATTCTTCTAAAGTAATTAAAGGCAGTACAGAATAAATCATGACATTCACTACTTCACCAATCAACAAAGAGAGAGGTATTTGCATCAATTGAAAAAGTTTAAAATCCTTTTTTTGGATGAGCATTTGTACAAAAACAAATGTAACGTTGACCAGAATAGAAACCGTTCCCACTTTAATCGTTGTTAATTCACTAATTCCGCTGTTTAATGCATCAACTGCGGAAACGCCAATAGCTGCTTTAATAGATAAACTTGCGCCAATTCCTATTAACGTAACACCAAACATGACACAAATGATATTGCTCAGGAATTTTTTCGTCACTGCTTTTCCTCCCATTTCTCCATATTAAATAGAACTATACTTAAACTCATCGTCTAATGCAAGAAAGCTTTCGGAAGTTCACTCAATATTCTTTTCTTTAAATGTTTGGAATTATCCAGATCCGCTAGTGCTGCTTTTCGAATCAGGTCTTTTTTCGGATAGAAAAAGACACAATTGTTTTTACGTTTCAAAAAAAAGCAACTGCAAATCTTGCTTTACAGTTGCTTCTACCTAGTTAATTAATACTCATTCAAAACAGCTTTCAATAAATTAGGATAATTGGTGATTATGCTGGTTACTCCAGCTTCAATCAAGGGTCTCATATGCTCCTCTTGATTGACCGTCCAAGTATTGATCTCTAAATGATTGTCTTTAATATTCTCCAGTACTGAAGAATTTTGCAACATAAAAAAACCTGGATGGACACACTCTACTCCTAAGTCACGAGTGTACTTGCCAAAATCAACAATCCAGTCTGCAGACAGTAGCCCACATTTAAGTTTAGGATCCAACTCCTTTATTTTTTGGATCGTATAATGGTTAAATGAAGAAAAAAGAATAGAATCTTTCACGTTGTATTTTTGTACCAAATCAACGACTTTTTCTTCGATTCCAGGATACTCGAAAACATTGGTTTTCAATTCAATATTCGTTACTAACTGTTTATCCCTTGCCCACTCTAAATATTCTTCCAAGGTAGGGATGAGTTCTTTTTTAGAAATATTCGTAAATTTGTTTGCTGCATTTAGTTGGCGTATATCATTAAGAGTCATATCTTTTACATAGCCTTTGCCATTTGTCGTCCGATTCACTGTTGTATCATGAATCACTACCAATTCTTGATCTTTTGTTAATTGAATATCCAATTCGATTCCATCGATTCCTATTTCAAAGGCTTTTTGAAAAGCCAGCATGGTGTTTTCTGGGTATTTCCCACTAAAACCACGATGAGCAAAATTTAAAGGTTTCATTTACAATTTTACAACTCCTTCCTATAAACTAGTATAATAAAATTATACTATAACTGCGTTCAAAATTTATTATTCTTGGACAAATGCTTTTTTCAGCATCTCCATAAAATAAATGAATAGCAAGCATAACCCACTTGGTAAGAACATGCGTTTTTTAAATTATTAATAATTCTAGCTAAGTGAGTCGTCGCTAGCTTAATCATCAAAAAACTAAAACCCGTATCAATCTCCTCGTATTTTGAGACAGCCTTTTTCCAACTTTTAAAGATTAAAGCTACAGGTAATATTTTTTTACGACCGCTAATTCTTTATCTAATTCATAAATTAACGGTTGTCCTGTCGGTATCTCCAGCTCCATGATGTCTTCATCAGAGATTTCTTCTATATACTTTGCCAATGCCCGCAAAGAATTTCCGTGGGCAGCTACTAAGACTGTTTTTCCATCTAAAATGGCAGGTGCAATTTCATCTTCCCAAAATGGAATGACTCGAGCCAAGGTAGTTTTCAAATTTTCTCCCATAGGAACGATTCGTTTTTGCAAATGAGAGTACCGACGATCGTTTAAAGCGGAATGAGGATCATCCGGTTTTAAAAGCGGCGGCAACGTATCGTAAGAACGACGCCATAGCTGAACTTGATCAGCACCATATTTTTCAGCAGTTGCCGTTTTATTTAGTCCTTGCAACGCTCCATAGTGACGTTCATTTAAACGCCATGTCTTGATTTCCGGTACCCATAATTGATCTGAATCCTCCAACACAATATGACAAGTCTTAATTGCCCGCTTCAAAACAGATGTAAAAGCTAAATCTATTTCAATGCCTGCCTCTTTTAACTTCACCCCTGCTTCATGAGCTTCTTTCAACCCTATTTCACTCAGACCGACATCGACCCAACCGGTGAATTGATTTAGTGCATTCCACTCACTTTGCCCGTGTCGTATAAAAACGATTCTACTCATCATTACCCCTTCTCTCAATAATTGATCTCTATTTTCATTCTAACCCTTAAACGCAAGAAAATGCACATAGAAAGCATTATCTAACGAATAAAGCCTGAACAATCTTTGAGGTTGTTCAGGCTTTTGCTGGATATATGAGATTCAGGACCCGGTTACGGGGATGTTACGCATTTACAGCTGTTGTTTTTCCTAATTCCTGTTTTAAATATTTTGCCAATTCCAACATAGCAAATTTACCCGCTGTTACTTCTGCGTCTGCATTGTAGTTCGTATTGGTATTGACATCATAAGCATAGGTTTGACCATCTTCTGTTTCAATAAACTCAATAGCGGCTACATCAATCCGTTGTTTTTTTAAAAATGCTTCATACAGATTGATTTGCTCTTGTGGCAATCCGTCTTCTTTGATATTGAATTTATTGGGTGTTAACATTTCCGGTTCTTCAGCTGGACACATTTCTGTTCCAATTGGAATTTGGCAATTATCTGCTGGGCAAAGTTCAAAACCATCACTAGAGTCTACTTTGACAGCGTAAAAGAATCTTCCACCAATGAATTCTGAACGAACAATGTGTCCATCAGCTGGACGTATATATTGTTGGATCAAGCTGATTCCATCAATTGAATCCTCAAATTCAGGTCCATACACATAATCTTTCAAATCTTGAATGGTGTACATTAAACGAACCCCTAATCCTTTACCCGCACGATTGTGCTTAATGATAAATGGGAAACGATTCATTTTTTCTGCTGCTTGAATAATATTTTCTTTTCCAACAGCTCCAATAGTTTCTGGAGTAGTAATACCATTTGTTTTTAATGCTAAATGCTGTTTTAATTTGCTGACTTCAAGCTCAATTGCTCCGGTACCATTGATGACGGTAGCTCCAAAACTTTCTAACCAATGCAATAAGTTGTCCGTCAACTCAGGAGCATAACGATGGCCACGAGTGTGCGAAGAAGCACTCATTCGGTTGTAAAAAATGCCTTCTGGTGGAGCGGATTGAATATCTACCATCCCCTCTGATAAATCCCAGTTTTCGTACGGTACGGCTAATTCATCAAGACGAGCCGTCAAATGTCTTGTCCAATCATCATTTTCGTGAATAATGTATACTTTTTTCATGCTAAAACACTCCATTTCCTATTCTCTATTATGCCGATTTAACGGATTTTTTTCTACTTGACAGCTCAGCCGCTTTGAGCTGTCCTTCAGTTTTCGCTATCACCACTGGAGCTAATGCATTCCCTACCACATTTAAAGCCGTCCGACCAGCGTTTACAAAGAAATCTATGGAAACCAATAACGCTACCCCTTGAGGAGGCAGGCCTAATTGTGTTGCCGAAGCTAATAAGACAACCACTGCTCCAGAAGGTACAGCGGCAATACTTTTAGTGATGATGGTCAAAAACAACGTCAATACCATAAAATCTGTCACATTCAATGTTGCTCCATATAAATTGACGACAAACATAACAGCCATACTAGTGTAAACAGCCGCTCCTCCAAGATTGAATGAATACCCTAGAGAAGTAACAAATGAGGCAATAGATTCTGGAACTCCGAATTTTTTAAGACGTTCAATCAAAGAAGGCAAGACAATACTGGAACTTCCTGCTGAAAAAGCCAGCAAAGATAAATCACTCGTTTCTTTCAATAATGAAAAATACGGCACTTTAAACAACAAACCTACTAAAGGATAAACTACAAAAGCTACTAACGCATAAGCAATGTGTGCCCACAACACAAACTGACCTAATGAAAGTAAGTTTCCTACTCCATATGTAGCTACATCATATGCTAAAAAGCCGAATACTCCAATAGGAGCAAGAGCAATCGCATAGTTGACCATTTTAAACATTGCCTTAGACCAAGCATCAAAAAAAGTAATGACTGGTTTAGCTTGTTCGCCAATTGCAACTAACGAGACTCCTAAAAAGACACCAAAAAAAATAATCGGCAATAGATTTCCATCTGCAAAAGCTTGAAATACATTACTGGGGATAATGCCCAATAAAAACGTTCTGAAATCAATACTGTTTGCTATTCCATTTAACGTTTCCGTACTAACCGAATCTACTAAAAAGCCGCTGCCTACATCGCTCCATAAACCGATCAATAAGGTCATCACAATGAGAGCTGTAGTCACAATAAAAAAGTATCCAAATGATTTCAGAGCTATTCCGCCGAATCGTTTAGCTTTGCTGATCTCCACGATTGCCAAGACGATCAATGGGAAGATCAATGGTACAATCACCATTTGAATCGAGTTCATAAAGATTGTTCCTAAAAATTCTGTTTCCGTTCCTAATTGGGGACTAAAGTACCCTACTAAAATCCCGATTACCGCTCCTATTAAAACCTGTACCATCAAACCAGGCTTTTTGATTCTTTTGACTTTCTCCAATACACTCACTCCTATTCTTCAAAAATAAAAAAGCACATGAGAAATGGTTATTCTCATGCACCGTTATTCTACCTATTTGGTTTAGCTGAAACAGAATACAGTTTTCCATTGAAAACCGCATCACTCCATAGTACGTTATTTACATACTATGGATATTTAACAGAAAGAAACCGCATATGATGATAACTGGTGACATGAGTTTTTTGAACAACATGAACAACAGCAGTTAAACATCAACATTTGGTTTCCTCCTCTTTGTATAGTATTTTTTGAGTTTTATTTCTAGATCAAGTGCGCACTTAATCGAAACTGAAGTTATCATAACAAACGAAAAAAAATCTGTCAACAGAAATACTCTTTGTACCACGTCATACGCATGAAAAGTACTTTCTCCCAAAAATTAAAGTCTTCTTTTTAAAACGCTCTCTTAATAAGTAGGGGCGGTTCTATGGGGTGTAATTTCCTCCGGAATGGACGGGTTTGCTTGTGGAAAGCCATGGAACCGTCTGGAGCCTGTAGTTTTCAGACTTTCAAGCTTCAAACGAGTCACAGCTTAAACAGCGTGTCTAAGTATTTCGGGAAGTTCAAAGAAAGCAGGTCTTTTTCATAATGAAGACCGAAGTCTTCCACTTCACTCAACAGATGGAAAATCTCGTTCATGTCGCCCACCTCCGCATTTTTCTTTTAGCATACCAGAGACGAGAGGATTCGTAATTTTATTTTTTATTTAAATTTTTTCATGCGTATGACGTGTCTCTTTATGCCCACCCAGACCGCAATAGTTGCTGTCGATATATCAAAAGAGAGTATCCCATTTCGATACTCTCTTCCCTTTATCTTTTTTCTAAACTCTCATACTCGGAAACTATTTTTGAAATGAGCTCTTCATCCGTTAATTTCGTCACATGGCGAACCACTTCAGCAACCGTATTTTCCGCAAATAGTCGGCTTAATTCTTGACTTTCTTCATCATTCTCATCGCGGTAACAAAAAGCTTTCGCTACTGTCTGGATCAATGCCTCTACATTTAATTGACGTTCATAGGCTTCACGAATCGGTTTTATGAATCGTTCATCATACCCTAGTTTTCGAATAGGCGTTCTGCCTACTCGGCTAATGTCATCCGAAATAAAAGGGTTTTTGAAACGGCTTAAAATTTTGTCCATGTATTGTTGGTGCTCTGTTGCATCAAAGTTCCATTTTTGGATCATCAATGCTCCTGTTTCGTTCAGTACACTCTTCACATCTTGTAAGACGGCTTCATCTCTCAAAGCCTCATCAATCATGTGATACCCAGCATATTTCCCATTGTAGGCTGTAGCAGCATGACCTGTGTTTACTGTAAGCAATTTTCGCTCGATGAAAGGATTTAAATCTTTGACATAATGAACCCCCTCAATCTGTAACGCTGTATTTTTCAATTCCTCACTGTCAACTACCCATTCTTTATAAGGTTCGACAGTAACGCTTAATACATCCTCATGAGTCTGAGCTGGAACGATCCGGTCAACGGCAGCATTTGGAAATCCAATGTAACTCTCCATATAACTTAGATCTTCTTCTGTTAAGTGCTTAGTCACTTCTTCTTTTAAAAAGCTGCTGCCCTCTATCATATTTTCACAGGCAATGATATCCAACGATTGTGTACTGTTGCTCTTTTTTCTTTGTTGAATTCCTTGAGCAATCAAAGGTGCGATATACGGCAGAACTTTCGGACCAATGGCCGTAGTAACAAGATCTATTTCGCCAAATAAATCAACAACTTCTTCAGGATTTGTTCCATTATTGATACCATAAACTTTATCAATTTTCACTGTTGATTTTTCTTCTTCAGCCAAATGAATCGTGTAGGAATTATGTTGATTCAACGCATCAATAATGTCTTTATTCACATCTACAAAAGCAACGGTAAATCCGTTTTGATTTAAAATTTCCCCAATAAACCCTCGTCCAATATTACCTCCACCAAAATGTATAGCTTTCATTTAATCGATTCCTCCCAACAACTGAACGATTTCACTTTCCGATTTCGCATCAGCCAGTTTCACTACATTCTCAATTTCTGAGCAGTACACTGCAATTTGAGATAAGATATCCAAATGTTCATCACCGACTCCAGCAATTCCAAAAACGATGGTCACTAATTTATCTTCATCTGGTTTTCCAAAATTGACTCCATTTGGAATTTGTACTACAGAGATCCCAGATTTTTTGATGGATTCTTTTGATCCATCTGTTCCGTGAGGGATCGCAATAAAGTTGCCCATATAGGTAGAAACGGTTTGTTCTCTTTCCAACATAGAGTCAATATAGCTTTCTTCAACATATCCTCCTAGTACCAGTAATTTCCCTGCTGCTTTAATCGCCTCATCCTTGCTTTCAACTGTCTGATTTAATAACACGTTCGTTTCATTTAAAATACTCATCTACTATTCTCCTATTCACTAAGCTTTTATTTTTTCTAAATACAAATGATTTAAAAATTGACTGATCAATTCTTTTGAGCCTGAATTAAATAATTCCATATTGACGGAACTTTCTACAATCGCTGCACTGATCGCCCCTAATATATCTTGCGTTTTTTTACTTAATGGATCGGGACCCAGCATCATCAACACACGTTTCACCTGAAGATTCTTCTTATCCATAGCCTGAATTTGGAAGGGATGCGATAATTCAAAAATAGCAAAATAAGGTTTCAGGACCGCTTCATCAATACAATGAAACAACGCCATATTGGTGCTAGGCAATCCAATAGGTGCTAGTACCATTCGTTTGACTAATTTTTCTTTTACCTCTCTAGTATTTGATACGATCTCCCCTTCAAGCCTCTGGCACATTAAGGTTAGAGAATCCTCTATATTTGAGGGATTATTGATAAGAATCAAATCAAAATTCTCTAGAACAGTATTCACTTCAGACAATTTTTCGAAGAAATCTTTAAAATCATTCTCTTCTGCATGATTATGGGAATACAATTGGTCTTGCATTTCCTTTTTATTTTTCTTCTCTGCTAATATTTGTCGGGTGTACAACTTGATACTCTTCACCTCATCATCCATTAGAAGAGGCGTGACCACTTTATACTCCGTCTCAAAACCTTGAAGAAATACTGTCGAAAGAATCAAATCGTATTCTTCGTAATGCACATTGCTCAATTGCGAGATTTGGGAAATTTCGATCTCTGTAATTTCAGGAATGTGCTTCTTCAACCGGCTTTCCAAGATTTTGGCTGTGCCAACCCCGCTTGAGCAAATAACAAGTACGGACAACGATTGAGTACGTGGATTTCGTTCATAAGCAGACGCAAAATGGATAACGATATAGACTACTTCATTCGACAAAAATTTCGTACTTGGAAAAATGGTTTTTAAATTGTTTTGTACCGAAAAACTGATTTCTTCATACTCCTCAAAAATCTTATTGAGCAACGGATTATTGCTTTCTGGCATAGGAGCTTGTGCTCTATTTAATGCTGCAGATACGTGCTGCAGCAAATCCTGATATAAGGTCTCATCCAGATAAAAATCCCAACCCAGATCTTTTGAAACCAGCCGAATCAATTCACGAACTTTATACCCTAGATTGACATCAAAATCTTCATAAAATTCATTTTTTAGAGGAATGTTCAGCCCCTGAATCTGCAGAGCTAAAAACTCCTTTTCTTCTATGGGTAAGGTTTCCAAATGATAAACCAATTGGATATTTTCCATAATTTTGGTTGCCATCATTTGACTTTTTTTACTATGGGCTATCGTCTTTGGTGTATTTAATTGAATCTCATCCAGCAACAGCCCCAGTTTCATTCGTGTAATAGAAATACACAATAGAATGACCAAACGTTGAAATTGAGTATCCGTCACTTCTTCGGTATTGAATCCCGCTATCTCTTTCAATGCCTTATAAGCATATTCAAGATCTTCAGGATTTAATTCATCCAGAAAAGGGTTATGAATGTTTTTCCACCGTTCTTGTTTTAATTGATTGCTTCGATCAAACAATTGAAAAAAATCGTATTCGTTGATTTCACTGGTAATCAGCCCGCTGATGATCAAACGCCGGTTACTTTCAGAAGCTTCAGCTAGAATTCCTTTTGCTTTTCGCCTGTTGATTCTAATTTGGTACTCGTTAAATACTTCTTCAATAGAGACTAAATCTGACTGAATCGTTCCCACGCTGACATTTAAATCGATGGCAAGAGACTCCATTTTGACCTCTTCTTTTTCCATCAATAATGTGATGATCAATTTGCTTTGCCTTTGTTGGACTGACAGTTCTTCTAGGGGAGAGCTGACTTGTTCTTTTAGTTTTTCTAAAAAAACATCTTTCCCGATCAGACGATACCCTTTCGTATCTCGAGTCAACTTTATTTGGAACTGAGCTAACGCACTTTCCATACTGGAAATGACTCTATAAGTGGTACGATTGCTGACAGATAATTGTTCACTCAAATAATCGATCGTCACACCATTTGGTTGTTCCAAAAATATATTTATCAATTTCTTTTCTCGATTAGATAGATACAATTTCCTCCTCCTCTCTGGAAAAAAATTTCTCATTAAATCAATAAACAGGAAAGCAGTGTAAGATAAATTACACCACTTTCCTTATTAAATTTTTATGAATGGTTCAATTATTGTTCTTTCAAACGATTCACAACTTCATCGTACTTAGGACTGCTTAAGAAGTTATCTACAGACACATGAGTTGCCCCAGGAGTTTTCTGAGAAGCTCGGTCCGTTAATTCTTCTTGTGTAATAACCAGTAACCCTTCTTCATCTTGCAAGTTGCTGATAGAAGAATTTGTAACAGGAATGTCTAATCCCGCTTCTTTGACTTTTTTACGCATTAGAGAAGCTCCCATTGCACTTGAACCCATTCCTGCATCACAAGCAAAAATAATTTTAGACACTGCTGAATCACTCACGTTGCTCACTGAAGTTGTTACAGGAGCTGTAACAGATTGACCTTTTGATTGTGACTTAAGATTTTGAGATTCTTGAACTTTAGCGTCAAATTCTTCATCTGAATCTTTTACTTTAGTTGTTTTCAATATCAAAGCGGCTACTGCAAAGGAAACTATTGCACCTGCAAGCACCCCTAGAATAACGCCTATGTGACTGCCTCTAGCCGTCATCCCTAAAATTGCAAAGATTGAACCAGGAGATGCAGCTGCAACTAAGCCTGAACCCATGAGTACATTTGTAAAGGTACCAGCGATCCCACCAGCAATAACAGCTAAGAACAATAATGGATTCATCAATACATATGGGAAGTAAATTTCATGGATCCCACCGACAAAATGAATAACAGATGCTCCAATAGCAGAAGATCTAGATGAACCTTTACCAAAAACCATGTAAGCTGCTAAGATACCTAAACCAGGACCAGGATTTGCTTCTAATAAGAATAGAATCGATTTGCCTGCTTCGGCAGCTTGTTCAATACCCAATGGTGTCAAAATACCATGGTTGATAGCGTTATTTAAGAACAAAATTTTTGCTGGTTCAATAAAGATATTTGCTAATGGAAGCAAACCAGCATTCATGATCCACGCTACGCCTTGACCCATAATATCTGTCAAGGTTTGAACAAATGGTCCAACAATATAGAAGGCAATGACTGCCATGATAAAACCAATAATACCGCTTGAGAAGTTGTTGACCAACATTTCCAGTCCCGTTTTAATTTTGTCTCCAAAGGCTTGATCAAATTTCTTGATTAAATAACCGCCTAATGGACCAAGAGCCATAGCTCCAATCAACATAGGTACTTCTGAACCCATGATGACACCAAATGTAGCGATCGTTCCGACTACTGCTCCACGTTGACCATATACGTTATACCCACCTTGATAAGCAATCAATGATGGCAATAAGAATTTCAACATTGGATCTACAATAGTGGCCAATTGTTCATTTGGTAGATAACCGTCTCCGATAAATAAGGCAGTAATAATCCCCCATGCAATAAAAGCGCCAATATTCGGCATCACCATCCCACTTAAAGCACTACCAAACTTTTGAACGGCCGACTTTCTTCCTGTATTTGACTTTGATACTGTTTGTTCCACGACATTTCCTCCTTTAAATAATATTCCTTTTCTCATGTAAAAACTTACAATTTATTGAACACGTTTTCAATGCATCCTACTGTCAACTTTGTCACGCCCGTTTGTGTCAAGAGTGTGTTTACTATATACGCTGACAGCACTACTGTTTTTAGAGTGCCTATTTGCCTCCGCGCATTTCGTATAGACCAATTTTTAAATAAAAATAAAACAATTCATTGACATCTTTTTGCTAGTGCTGTACTATTTAGTTGTTCTCGTTGCCAAGCGTTCCTGATATTGTCTATACCAATTAAATAAACTGATTAATATCGTACGTTTTACGAGCTGGTTGGCATCTACTACACGCAAGTTAAAAATTAAAAAATACCATAGAAAGTTGGAATAATGAATGTGCGGAATTGTAGGATATATCGGAAATAAAGATGCAAAAGAAATTTTGTTAAATGGTTTAGATACTTTAGAGTATCGCGGGTATGATTCAGCAGGAATCTACGTGATGGATAATCAAAAAACGGGTCATTTATTTAAAGAAAAAGGACGTATTGCTGCTTTACGAGATAAAGTGGATGAATCTGTTTCGGCTTTTTCAGGGATCGGCCACACTCGTTGGGCAACTCACGGAGTTCCAAGTGTAGACAACGCTCACCCGCATCAATCAAACAGTGGTCGTTTTTCTATCGTTCACAACGGTGTTATCGAAAACTTTACAGAAGTACGCGATGCTTACTTAACTAATGTTCCATTACACAGTGATACAGATACTGAGATCATCGTTCAATTGATTGCTTGGTTTGCTGAATCTGAAGGATTAGATACAATGGATGCTTTTAAAAAAGCTATCGTTACTTTAAAAGGTTCATATGCTTTAGCATTAGTAGATAACGAAAATCCAGATGTGATTTATGCAGCAAAAAACAAAAGCCCTTTACTATTAGGTACTGGTGATGGATTTAATGTGATTTGTAGTGATGCAATGGCTATGATTCGTGAAACGAATCAATTCATCGAGCTGATGGACGGTGAAGTAGCTACATTATCAAATGAAGGCATTCAGATCGAAGATTTATCTGGTGAAGTGATCGAACGCGATTCTTATACCGCACATTTAGACGCAAATGATTTAGGTAAAGGCACTTACCCATACTACATGGCGAAAGAAATCGACGAACAACCAGCTGTTATGCGGAAAATTGTCCAAAACTACCAAAATGAAGCCGGCAAATTAGAAATGGATCCTGAAATTTTGGAGGCTGTTTTAGCTAGTGACCGTATTTATATCGTAGCTTGTGGTACAAGTTACAATGCGGGATGGGCAGGAAAACAATTGCTTGAAAAAATGACTCAAATTCCTACAGAAGTGCATTTATCAAGCGAATTCGGCTACAATATGCCGTTATTAACTGAAAAACCATTCTTTATCTTCTTATCACAAAGTGGCGAAACGGCTGATAGTCGTCAAGTATTAGTCCAAGTAAACGAAATGGGTTACCCATCTCTAACACTTACTAACGTACCTGGCTCTACTCTTTCTCGCGAAGCACAATTTACATTATTGTTGCACGCTGGTCCAGAAATTGCTGTTGCTTCTACTAAAGCCTATACAGCGCAAATTGCGGTGCTATCTATTTTGGCTGAATTAGTGGCCAAAGCTAAGGGATTGCCTATCGAAATCGATATTGCTCACGAAATTGGGATCGTAGCCAATGCTATTGAATCCGTTATTGATGACAAAGAAATTTTTGAACAGCTTTCTTTAACTCATTTGAGTATCAGCCGTAATGCATTCTATATTGGACGCGGTGTTGATTACTACCTGGTTATGGAAGCTGCCTTAAAATTGAAAGAAGTTTCTTATGTTCAAACAGAAGGCTTTGCGGCTGGAGAATTGAAACATGGAACGATTGCTTTGATTGAAGAAGGCACTCCTGTTATTTCGATCATTACAGACGGAAAAACGGCTGGGCACACACGCGGAAATTCACATGAAGTTATTTCTCGTGGAGCTCACAGTATGATCATTGCTATGGAAGGCTTAGAACAAGCTGGCGATGCTTATGTATTACCAAAAGTTCATGAATTATTGACTCCTCTCGTGAGTGTCATCCCGACTCAATTGATTGCATACTACACTAGCTTGCACCGTGGTAATGATGTAGACAAACCAAGAAACTTGGCTAAGAGCGTTACCGTTGAATAATGTTTCGATAAAGCTTCTGCATAAACGATGAATATCGTCTATGTGGAAGCTTTTTCCTTAGTTTTATCTTCATCAAATCATATCATTAGCCAAATGTGTCGAAAATTTGTACAATGTAGTTGTATCAAATAGCCAAGAAGAAATAAGGAGGAAATCAATAATGAGCAAATTTGTAGAAGGAAGTTATTTATCTATAGAAGAAGCACAAAAAGCAATTGACGTCTTAGTTTCTCGAGGGTATGCAGAAAATGATATTACATTAGTCACTAATTCATCTGTTAAAGATTCTATTTCAATGGACACAGATGTAGATGTGACCACGAATTATGATGGAGCAACAGATAACGATGACGACAAATCGATGTGGGATAAAATCAAAGATGTCTTTACTGTAGACACTTATGATGAAACTTCTTACGACTCTCCCGATTACAATCGTGATGACGATGTTTTATATAACTACAAAGAAGACATTGATAACGGAAATATCATTGTGCTAGTAGATGGTGACCCTAACATGGGTGCAGATAATGTAAATACTACTGACGCAGATACATTAGATACTTCAAGCCCTACCGCAGTACCGCCAGTAATTGATCCTACTCCATTGCCTGGAGAAGGTATTATGCCTGATCCTGCTTTAACTCCGGGAGATAATGTAGTGGCTGATCCGGATCCAGTTCCTGAGGTTGATCCAACTCTGACAGATCGTTCAATGGACGATACGGATAAAATCACTCTACAAGAAGAAAGACTAGATGTAGATACAAATGAAGTTCAAACGGGTGAAGTTAACATTAAGAAAAACGTTACTGAAGAAACAAAAACAGTAGAAGTACCTGTAAAACATGAGGAAGTAACGATTGAAAAACGTCCTGTTACTGGTAATGAATCAGCTGACGGAGTCCTAGGTGATGAAGAAGAAATTACTATTCCTATTACAGAAGAACAAATTGAAGTAACGAAACGTCCAGTAGTTACAGATGAAGTTGTTGTAAACAAAGAAACTAAAGAAGAAACTAAAGAAGTATCTGAAACACTTCGTAAAGAAGATCTAGATGTCGATACTCAAGGTGATGTCACTGTTGATAATGATGATGACTTAAAAAGATCTTAAGCCGATTAGATGGTAAAGAAAAAGTAGGACGAATTCGTCCTACTTTTTTTCTGTTGATAAAAAAGCTCACCATACAAGTCAATCGCAAGATGATTTTGTATGATGAGTTTTTCTATTTATTTTCTTTTATCGCTTGGTTCTACTTGCACTTCAGTTGACTGTTTTTCTGTTCGAGTAATAGGAGCTTCAACAGGTTGATGCTGTGTACTCGTTTCCATACCTGAAGTGGAATGATTCGGTAAATGCCTATTCAGTTCATCCTCAAGACTATCTATTTGTTTCTTCAAACCTTCGATCTCAGCATTTTTTCTGATCAGCTCAGATTCTGATTCTCTTTTAGCTTGTACTACAGCCTCTTCTTTTGTCTTATCTGCTATTCTTACTTTGTCATCTTGATCTCTTAGCTTTTCGTCTTTTTCTTTTAGAGTCTCTTTGTTTTTTCTTTCTTTTGAAAGAGCCATCAGCCATGCTGCAACCAAACCTATCACCAAAAACCCTACCATGACTGCCCATAAAGGAACAGTCATTTCCGTAAATCCTATGTTCAGTTGCAAAGTGGCATCAATGTTCAAGAAAATCAATGCTGCAGCCAATAAAAGCAATATGATACTTATAGCTAGTCCCATTTTTTTCCTCCTTCATTAATCATCCTTAATGAATTCGATAAAAAGCCAACTTAATCTTGAGGATTTTGTACCGTTGCATCAGCTTCAGCTTTGCCTTGTTCAGCTTCATTCTTTACTTCTTCAGCTGTTTCTTTGGCAGTATCTTTAGCATCCTCTGCATCACTTTTTACTTGATCAGCAGTATCTTGCACTTGGCCTTTTACTTCTTCATAGCCGTCTTTTAGTGTTACACGAATATCATCTGAAGCATCTTTAGCTACTTGTTGTAAATCAGCACCTTTTTCTTTTGCCATATCCGCATATCCTTTGGCAGTCCCCATTGCTTCTTCTCTTTTTTTCATTAAATCTTTTCTTAACTCTTCTCCAGATTTTGGAGCAAATAACAATCCTAGAGCTGCCCCGATTGCTGCTCCTTTTAAAAATGCGCCTGCTTTTGTCATACGATTTCCTCTTTTCTATTCATTTTTAATTGCTTTATAAATTTATTATACGCTATTCTTTCGTTTTGCTAAACAATAACGCCTGTAAAATTGGATTCACGTCAATTCAATCATTTTTGAAACAGAAAAAGCTTAGATCAGTACCACCAATACAGATCTAAGCTTTATTATTTTAATTGTTTAAGTTAGAGTCCAAATCCTTTGAAACCACTATCGCCTATTGCATTTTTAGCTGCATCCATCAGTTCTTGGCGTTCTTTTTCATTGATTTCTCCGTCTTCCTTAGCCCGTTGAAAATCTTTCATTAAATCACCAATCTGCGCTTTATCAACATTCTTAAGTTTTTGTTTCAAATCATCAAATTTTTGACTCATTCTATTTAGCCTCCTCAATGACTTTTACTATACTCTAAGAATAAGAAAAATCGAGTAAAATGGCAAATGATATGCTTGTAGTCCCTCATTGAAAGATGCTTTGAACTTAATAGCTGACAACTGATTATTTTTTATAGTTTATATTAGCATCATATTTTTTTGATTGACTGATGATCATATCACTCACTAATTTTTCCGCTGAATCAAATAACCAAATCCGTTCTTTATCAGCAAACCTCCAGCTTGTTGTTTATCTATATTTTTCACTACTTTTTCACTTGGTTCACATCTAATTTTATTTTTAGGTCTCCTCTAGTTGTATCCTCTATTTTGTATTGGCTATACAAAAAACTTCATCTAGCAACTACTGTTTACAACCCACTCACCGGAACACTCAACTTCTCTACCATTACATCAAACCACAACTGATAACCATCGCCATTCGGATGGACATGATCATCCAGAATAGCCTCTACAGCTACATGCTCTTCTTCTAATTCTGTCTGCATCAATTGATAGATATCGATTAAAGGCCAATTTTGTTCGGTAATAAACGTAGCGATTTCTTTATTGTACTGATCATAAGTTATTTTCCCGTCTGCAAGGAGTACATCATTATAGATCGTAGGATTGGCTGTCGTGAAAATAACCAATGTATCCGGCAGTTCTCTAGTAAAAGCCTCCATGATCCACTGGATATCGGCTTTTGTTTGAACAAGAGTATTTTGCGGATAACGATTATTATTGATTAAACACAACTCAAAAATAATCATGTCTGGTTCTTCTTCAATAACCGGCACAATTTTGTTGTTTTGTATCAGGTCCGAAGTACTGTAGCCGCTATAGCCATGATTCTGCACATTCACATTGATCTCGCTATAAGCATTCAAATGCTGTTCAAGCAATCTGCCCCATACAGGCTGGGTCTCAGTTGCCCCTAACCCCTTTGTCACACTGCTGCCTAAAACTACTACATTCATTATTCCATCTCTTTGGGATACGAACCTAGCTCGATCTAATATACTTTCTCGCTGATAAGCATCTGAATTGACATAATTAGCCGTCATTGCTGCTTGTTTCCGGTCATTCCGGCTCAGTATATAAACACTGACTACGAATCCTAGCACCAGTATCACAACTCCGACCATATACCATTTTTTTCTGCTCTTACTTAAACCCCTCATTCGTGAAGCTCCTTATACACTATTTAAATACGTCCAAAAATTCTTTATCTGCAGTATAACACAGAATATCATTCTCAGCAGAATCAATCATTCAAAAAAACAGCTGACTCTTTATTTATAAAAGAGTCAGCTGTTCCATTGTTTTTTATGGTTCTATATCATTTGACATTGGTAAGTGAAAAAAAATTAATTCTAAACCGTTAAAAACTCATTCCTAGAATTTTTTGGAGGAATACGGGGTTGCTTATAGCCATGAAAGAGGATGCAATGGGAATTACTTAGCGTTAGGCTTTAGCCGTTACGCTAAGTTTGACGCTTGCAAGCCTTGAGACGCGGTTCCCATGGCTCTCCATAAGCAACCCCGTAGACCGGAGAAAATTTCTTTACCAACGCTAGAAGATGAAGATCTTTTTTTATTTCTTCTTCGTGCTTTTACTTTCCAATTCTTTCCCTAATTCAATAATGTATTGAGCTAAATCGTCTTTGATTTGCGGGTGAGTTAGTCCATATTGAATGCTTGTCTGCATGAAGCCGAATTTATCCCCGACATCATATCGTTTTCCAGTAAAAACATGCGCAAAAACCCGTTGTGTCGTATTTAACTTATCAATCGCATCCGTTAATTGGATTTCGTCCCCAGCACCTGGTTCTTGATTTTCAAGTATAGTAAATATCTCTGGTGTTAATAAGTAACGTCCGATAATCGCTAAATTACTTGGAGCCTCTTCTGGTGCAGGTTTTTCAACAAATTGACGTACGTTATACAGTTTTTCGCTGATTTGACGTTCTGGATCAATGATGCCGTATTTAGAAGTATCTTCTTTAGGTATCTCCATTACAGCGATATTGGAAGCTTTATTTTTATTGTATTCATTGATCAATTGTTTCGTCAAGGGTTCTTTATCAATCATCAGATCATCCCCCAACATAACAACAAATGGTTCATCTCCAACAAAAGCTTTAGCATGCAACACTGCATCCCCTAAACCTTTAGGATAAGATTGACGAATGAAATGCAACTTGATTTTTGTCGTTTCTTCAACCAGTTTTAACAACTCAAGTTTATTTTTTTCTTTTAGATTTTCTTCCAATTCAATATTGGAATCAAAGTGGTCCTCAATCGAGCGTTTGCTTTTACCAGTCACCACTAAGATTTCTTCGATTCCTGATTGAATCGCTTCTTCCACAATAAATTGGATCGTTGGCTTGTCTACGATCGGCAGCATTTCTTTTGCCATCGCTTTTGTAGCAGGTAAAAATCTTGTCCCTAATCCTGCTGCAGGAATAACCGCTTTTCTTACTTTTTTCATTTCTTTCCTCCTAGATTACTTTTTTAAATGACTTATTCATTCATAAGACTCTCTACAAGTATACTAAATCCAAACACCTTTTCCTAGTATAATTGGTCTACTCACCAAGCCTAAAAACGCTGCTAGAATAATCCAAATAATTTACTTCGTTTGATTTTCATTGGAGTTGGTGGGACAATAACTTCTCCATTTACCAAATCCTTCGTGACTTGTTGATATTCTTCTACTTTATTCGGTCCATACTCTTTTTCTAACTTCTCAAAGGCTGCTTTCATATGGAATGAGCGTTTATTGACATTGTGCGCATCTGAAGCGATGAAATGTACGAGATTAGCCTCAATCAGCTTTTTGCTGACTTGTTGGATATCTTTCCCGAATCCACCCGTATAACTTGCTGCTGTTAATTGAGCTAAGGCTCCTTTTTCGATAAACGGCATTAAAACATTCGGGTCTTTTAGTACGGCATGGTTCCGCTCAGGATGTACAATCACTGGTGTCACACCTGAACGCTGCAATTCAAAGAACAAGGTTTCTGTATATGCAGGAATCGACGGTGTGGGAAATTCAATCAGCACATATTGATTGCTTTCATCAATAAACTGAACATTTCCCATTTCAATATCTTCCATAAGTTCACCGGTGATGCGAACTTCTTGTCCCGGAAAGAGGGTCAACGGGATACCTCTTGCATCCAACTCTTCTTGTACTTCTTCTACTAAAGGCAAAATATCTGGTTTCTCATTATCCCAATGTCCATTCTTGTAATGAGGGGTAGCCAAAATGTGAGTGATCCCTTCTTCCACAGCTGTTCTTGCCATATCCATGGAATCTTCGATCGTTTTAGCTCCATCATCAATGCCAGGTAAAATATGGCAATGCAAATCAATCATGTAAAACACTCCTTCATTTTCTATCAGAACAAGGCGATTTCTCTTCTATTTATTATAGCGAACTTCTAACCACATGGCTAGTAGCGAATTGACAACGTAAAAAGTCCCCACCCATCAGTGAGGACTCATTCTATTTGATTTCTATTTAACTATTTTTCCATTTCCATTCTGTTACTTCCGGTATATCTTTACCTTCTTCACGAATGTAATCATGATGTTTTTGCAGCAACTCATCCATTTCTTTTGTAAAGCCATCTGAAGTCCAACCAAGACCAACTGAAGCGATGGATTTAGCTAATGTGAAACGGTCCATTTTATTTAATACACGCATATCAAACGGAGTGGTGACTTCTCCATTTTCGCGATAGCCATGTACCGTCAAATTACGATTGTGCCGATCGAAAAACATATCTCGAATCAATCCCTCGTAACCGTGATAAGCAAAAACAATTGGAGTATCTTTGGTAAAATACCCATCAAAGTCTTTATCACTTAGCCCATGCGCCGCTTTACGTTGACTACGTAAAATGAGCAGATCCACCACATTAATAAAGCGGATTTTTAATTTAGGGAAATGTTCCCGTAAAATGGAGACTGCTGCTAAAGCTTCTAAATTTGATTCTGTACCAGCAGCTGCCACTACTACATCCGGCTCGCCATCTTTATCACTACTAGCCCAGTCGATGACTTTCAGACCTTTGTCTGCTAATTCTTCAGCTTCTTCCATACTATAAAATTGTGGACGAGGGTGTTTGCTGGAAACGATTAAATTGATTTTTTGCTCTGATTGAAATACTTTATCCATGACAGCAAGCAATGAGTTTGCATCCGCTGGCAAATATTCTCGAATAAATTCAGCTTTCTTTTCCGCTAAATGGGTGAGAATTCCAGGATCTTGATGTGTATAGCCATTATGATCTTGCTGAAAAACGGTTGAGGAAGCCATGATATTTAAAGAAGAATATTTTTTGCGCCATGGGAGTTCATTAGCCTTACGCAGCCATTTGAAATGTTGCGTCAACATGGAATCTACCACTCGTAAGAAACCTTCATAGCTGACAAAAAAACCATGTCTGCCGGTTAAAACGTATCCTTCCAACCAACCTTCTGCTTGATTTTCAGACAATTGAGAGTCGATCACTCTGCCTGTTGCAGATTGAAACTCATCTTGTGGTTCTTTGATCGACTCCATCCACTGGCGATTAGTAACTTCAAATACACGATTCAACCGATTAGATTTCATTTCATCTGTACTGAACAAACGGAAATTGGTTGGGTTCTCCGTCACGATATCCCGTACAAAACTTCCAAACTCCGTCATATCTTGCGCATCTTCAGATCCCGGTTCCTGAATGTCCAGCACATAATTTCGCCAGTCGGGTAATTGTAACGGTTGAGGATCAATTCCCCCATTGGCGATAGGATTCATAGCCATTCGACGTTCTCTTTTTGGAGCTATTTCTTTAATTTCTGGAACCAAAGCTCCATTTTCATCAAATAACTCTTCAGGACGATACGATTTTAGCCAGTCGACTAACGCATCCATGTGCTCAGTATCTTCTTGGTCTACAGGTATAGGGATCTGGTGGGAACGAAATGACCCTTCAATAGGTTCTGCATCCCATTCTACAGGACCAGTCCATCCTTTAGGGGTACGCACGATCAACACAGGCCATTTAGGCATTTTAGCTTCTTCAGCACTATTTTCACGAGCGGTATCTTGAATCGTTTGTATTTTTTCAACCACTAAATCCAGTTTTTCTGCCATTTGAGAATGAACCTTTTCTGCATCAGTACCTTCTACAAAAATAGGATCCCAATCCATTCCTTCAAAATAAGCTGTCAGCTCTTCATCTGTTTTCCTGGAAAGAATCGTTGGATTGGCAATCTTATATTCATTCAAATGCAGTATAGGCAATACTGCTCCATCCGTTACAGGGTTAATAAATACATTCGAAAACCACGAAGTAGCTAAAGCTCCCGTTTCTGCTTCACCATCTCCGATCGTAACTGCTGCAATAACATCTGGATTATCTAGAATCGATCCTACCGCATGCGACATCGAATATCCCAATTCTCCACCTTCGTGAATAGATCCAGGTGTTTCTGGAGCCGCATGTGACCCCACCCCTCCTGGGAAAGAAAATTGTTTAAACAACTTCTGCATACCGATCTCATCTTCTGTGATGTCGGAATAGATTTCTGTATAACTGCCATCCAGATAGGCATTGGAAATCATCACTTGACCTCCATGTCCTGGTCCTTCAATAAAGAACATGTTTAAATCATATTTATTGATGACACGATTCAAATGAGCATAAATCATATTTTGTCCGGGAATCGTTCCCCAGTGGCCGATTGGATTAGCTTTTAAATCGTTTGCTTTTAAAGGACGCTTTAACAGAGGATTATCTTTCAAATACAATTGCCCTACAGAAAGATAGTTCGCTGCTCGCCACCAAGCATCTACTTTATTCAAATACTCTTTTGAAGAATAATCTGCTGAATTCGTCATAGTAAAGGCTCCTTTTCTTTTTTTCTATGCCCCTACTATAACGTTTTTACTTCTCTAGATACAATTAATTGAAACGATATCAAACAAAAAAAGCCTCAGTAGAGTAGATATACCCCACCAAAGCTGTTTAATTCAATCCTAACATGTCCACTACTTTATCTTGTTGGTTAGTGTAACGGTTCAGTCTTTCAAATGAAATCTTTCGGTCCGCTATGGCTTCCAGTTCCATAATATCCAAAGACCCTAAATCGCTCTCTTTGATAGAGAGAGCTACATGATTATTTGTTAAGCACTGAATATTGTGTGAATCTTCCAGAACACTCTCCCGCTCAATCAACACCAATTTTTTATTCGCCGTAATGGCTTCAGAAATCGTTCCCCATCCTGCTTTAGCGATCACTATATCACTAGCTGCCAGATAATTGTGTGTATCTAATGTATCAACCGGCAATTTCACTACATGATCACTTCCAGTAACGGTTACTCCGCTAGTCGTAAAAATTGTTCCGCTGTAATTTTCAACGTGGATAGTATCTATGGTCACTGCTTTCCCACAAGAAATAAAAATACTAGATCCATAATATTGTTTAAGGTCGCTGATTTTTCTCCAATCTAACTCACGAGCCACAAAACCAATTTTCTTTTTAGGAACTGTAATGCTTTCCATCGGAAGCGCCAATGAATATTCAATAAACTCGTCAAAATAGGCATAGGCAGTTTTGAATTGATCAATAATATCTTGTTTTAAATAGAAGTATTCGTATTGTTCAACCCAAGTGAAGTTCGATAACCCAATCGTACGTACATTTAATTTATTCCCGACCAGTGCTCCAATAGGACTGATATCACTGATTACGCATTCTACTGTCCGTGTTTTTAAATGATCTACTTCTTTTGCAACAATATCTTCCCATTTTGCTACAAAATCGATTAACTGCCGTTCAGTTTCTCTAGCATCCACTACTAAACTGTTGTCAGCTGTTACCAGACCCACATCTGTCTGAAAATCACTAAACTGCATTCGATTCTGATATTTTGCTAAGTAATTTCTTGCAAAATCATTTTGGTATTTCCCACATGCTAAGTAAACATGATAATCCGTCTTTTCCATTACTTCTTCAATCACTGCTAAACTTCTCGTCATATGTCCAAATCCATGAGAGGATACATAGAAAACTACCCATCTTTGAGTCATTAAACCCCTCCAACATTCCATTTTTCGCAAAGAAAAGACTAATTTGCATTTGCTACACAAATTAGTCTAGTCAATCTTAATTATTGTGGTATAAATCTCTTGTATAAATTTTGTCTTCCACATCAGCTAATTCTTCAGTAACACGGTTTGTCACGATCACATCAGATATCTTTTTAAATTCTTCCAAGTCATTCACAACTCTTGAATGATAAAATTCAGCTTCTTTTAGTACAGGTTCATAAACCACTACTTCAATTCCTTTAGCTTTAATCCGTTTCATAATTCCTTGAATCGAAGAAGCTCTAAAATTATCCGAATTTGTTTTCATCGTTAAGCGGTAAATCCCGACTACTTTAGGATCTTTAGCCACTACTTGTGAAGCTAAGAAATCTTTACGCGTTCTGTTCGCATCCACGATAGCACCAATGATATTGTTTGGCACGTCTTCATAGTTGGCCAATAATTGTTTGGTGTCTTTTGGCAAGCAGTAGCCGCCGTAACCAAATGAAGGGTTGTTGTAGTGATCTCCAATACGTGGATCTAACCCAACACCATCAATAATCGCTTTTGTATCCAATCCTCTTACTTCTGCGTAAGTATCTAACTCATTAATATAAGCTACGCGTAAAGCTAAATATGTATTAGAGAACAATTTCACCGCTTCAGCTTCTGTAGATTCCATGAATAGCACGTCGATGTCTTCTTTAATAGCTCCTTGAACCATTAAATCAGCAAAGGCTTTTGCTTTCTCCGTTTTAGCTCCTACAATGATTCTTGAAGGATACAAGTTATCATACAAAGCATTTCCTTCTCTTAAGAATTCAGGAGAAAAAACAACACTTTGCGTATGGTACTTTTCATTGATTTCTTTTGTATATCCGACAGGAATCGTTGATTTGATGATCATAGTCGCATTTGGCGCATATTCTAAGACATCTTCAATCACTACTTCCACTGCAGAAGTATCAAAATAATTTTTTTTATCATCGTAGTTTGTTGGTGCAGCGATCACCACCAATTCTGTTTCTTCATAAGCAAATTTTTTATCTGTTGTAGCCGTTAGATCCAACTCTTTAGTTATTAAGTATTCTTCGATCTCTTTATCCACGATAGGGGATTTTTTTTGATTGATCAGTTCTACTTTTTCAGGAACGATTTCTAACGCACGTACACGATTGTGTTGTGCCAATAAAACAGCGTTAGACAAACCAACGTATCCTAATCCTACTACAGTAATATTCATTCATGTGCACTTCCTCTTTAGTTATCTCTTCAATAATAATCTAATGGTAGCAAAAAAACATCTACAAAACAATCCTTTTTGAGAATTGTTAGAATAACGTAAAAAAGACCATGAATTCAATCATGGTCTTTTCTGCTACTCAATTTCAAGTTGTGTTTTGAGCGTCTCTGAGACAGTCGCTAATTCATTGTCATCAATGATTGCATAATAGATACCGTCAATTTTTGTTCCAGCACCTTGCAATTGAATTTGCTCTACATTCGAAGCAGCACCTCTATAATCATTAAAGATAGAGACCATGTTATCAAAAGTAAGGTTTGTCTGCATATTATTTTCCAGAGTTCCTAAAACTCCTTGGTAGTTCATAATAGTAGATAATGAAGCTACTTTGCTCATTGCAGCCACAATAATCTGTCTTTGACGAGCTTGACGACCATAGTCGCCATTTGGATCATCGTAACGCATACGAGAATAAGCTAGCGCCGCATCTCCATCTAAGGTAGTTGTTTGACCTTCAACAAATGAGTACCCATCATAGTCAAACGACAAATCCGGTGTAACTTGGACTCCGCCTAGAGTATCTACAATATCTTTTACCCCTTGCATATTGACTTCGACATAGTAATCAATAGGTATATCCAATAAGTTTTGTACTGTGTTCATAGACATAGATACACCACCAAATGCATACGCGTGATTGATTTTATCCATAGTACCTCGGCCAATAATTTCCGTATATGTATCTCTCGGTATACTTACGATAGATGTTTGATTGGTATTAGGATTCACTGTCATCACCATCATAGTGTCTGATCTGCCTTGTTCTGTTCGGCCTAGATCCCCGGTATCAACCCCTAATAACAAGATAGAAAACGGTTCTTTATTTCCGACTTCAACCGGATTTTCTCGAAGCTCATTTTTGTCAACGTCTTGATAAATTTCGTCTGTGGTACTTGTTACATCACTATAAACCTTCCATACGAAAATACCTGCTGCTATAAGTAAGACTAAAAAAATGATTCCAATAGAACAGCCTAATTTTTTTAAAAAAGAGCTTTTTTTCTTCTCAGGTTTTCTACGTTTAGTACGTGTATTATTGTCCATCGTTCTCCTACTTTCAGTGATTACTCGATTTAGATAAAAATAAAAAACTTTTCCTATATATCATACTATTTTATCAAAAAGTAATCTATATAAAATTGTGAATTTTTTCGCATCGTTTCTCTTTATTTACTTAAAAATCAAGAGGCCTGTTCTGTGTTCGTTCAAATGAATATGAAATAGCATCTAATATACGTTCTGCCGATTTACCGTCTCCATATGGATTACTAGCTAAGCTCATCTTTTGATAAAGAGACTCATCCGTTAAAAGTTGTATCATTGACTGTTCAACATTTATTTTTTCAGTACCTATTAACTTTAATGTACCTGCTGCTACTCCCTCTGGCCGCTCAGTCGTATCACGTAATACTAAGACCGGAACTCCTAAAGAAGGTGCTTCTTCTTGTACGCCACCAGAATCTGTCATTATCAAATAGCTGTGAGCTGCTATATTATGGAAATCAATCACATCAAGAGGATCAATCAAATGAATTCGATCATGGTTTCCTAAAAACTCAGTAGCCAATTGTTGTATAACTGGATTTAAATGAACTGGATAAATCACTTCTATATCTTCATTAGTTTCTACAACATTATGTACTGCTTCAAAGACTTGTTGCATGGGTTTCCCTAGATTTTCTCTACGATGCATAGTTAATAAAATGGTTTTTTTATCAGTACGGATACTTTTTAATACTTCATTGCTATAATCTTCTTTTACTGTTTCGTTTAAAGCATCAATCGCTGTATTTCCTGTTACAAATATATTTTCATCGAGATGGTTCTCTTTCAACAAATTTTCTTTGCTTTGTTTTGTCGGAGCAAAGTACAAATCTGCTATGACATCTGTTACTTGACGATTAATTTCCTCTGGAAAAGGAGAAAACTTATTCCAAGTTCTTAATCCAGCTTCTACATGTCCTACTTTGATTTGATGATAAAAAGCCGAAATACTAGCTGCAAAAGTTGTTGTTGTATCACCATGAACCAAAACAATATCTGGTTTTGCTTCTGCCATAACTTTATCAAGTCCTGTTAAAACATTTGCTGTTATTTCCAATAAAGATTGTCTTTGCTTCATCACATCTAAATCATAGTCAGGTTGGATATTAAAAAAAGACAACACTTGATCCAACATTTCTCTATGTTGCGCTGTAACTGTTACAATTGATTCAAATTTTTCAGGTTGTTTTTCTAATGCTAATACGATAGGAGCCATTTTGATAGCTTCTGGACGTGTTCCAAATACAGACATGACTTTTATTTTTTGCATTTTAAGCCTACTTTCCATATATAACAAAATGTGATTTCTCTCAATTATTCCAAATTCTATATTCATCTAGTTTATCATATATAAGTAAAAGCGTCTTTAACAAACGAAAAATTATAAAAAAGCGAAGCTTTTTGGGTCAACACTTAAGTTACTTTATGAAAATAAATTATTTTCATAAAGTAACTTATAGTCCTTTGTTTTATTTCGCCAATTGTAAAATTAAGCTAGAAAAATAAAAAAACCATTCGTGGTGCACTCAAAATGTATTTCCGTCTAAAGAAAACATGGGAGTGATCACGAATGACCTAACCCATATTACCATGGATGAACTGGTGATGATAGATGCTTACTACCATCAAAACATCAACGTTGCGAAAATTGCGAAATACCGGAAACGGTATTGGACACCGATTTATAACGCCATTAATTTCCTGAAGAAAGGCCATACGGCCTTTGATTACTATCAACAGTACATGGAAAACAAAAAATAGTGTGGTAGGCGGAAAAGAATTCTCCAACTCGAAGTATTTAAGTAATTAGCACGACGTTGCTATCTATTTTACAGATCCAGGAACACCTTCGCAACGCGAGCTGAATGAACATTTCAACTGTCTCCTACGAAAAGACAAATTGCCTAAAGCAATGGAATTCAATCTGACTGATCAAGCTTTCATTTCTTCAATCGTAGACAAGCAGAATTTAAAGAGAACACTTTATCCATAATTTTATATATTAACCTCTCTTAACACCATTTTATAAAAAGACATAAATTTTTAAAATTCGTAATCAAAGCAATTAGCTTTTAGATAATAGAAATATATGTTAATTAACAAGATACCAAAAAAATAATTATATCTATACCAGAGAGACATAAAGAAACAAAGTTACTATTAATTAATGATGTGGAAAAATCAATAAATTATTTAAAATCAATTAATTCGTATAGATATTTACTTTAACGAATAAAAATCTTATATTAATATAAGTTAAACGATAATTTTGTAGATTATTGCAAGGCTTTTCTATCTATCCAACCTATATTTTTTCCTTCTATAGAAATATAAGCATATTTATTGTCAGATGTTTCTTTTATTATTTTTACTTCTTTTCCTAGATAATCTGATGAAGAAGCCACTTTTGTATATCCTAGAGTTCCCCAAGGAAGCGTATCTATTGAAATACTTTTTTTGTTTACCCGTATTGTATAAGGTTTTATTTCTGACTTCAATGTTTGCAATGAGTTTTTATTAATCCAACCAATTTCTTTTCCATCAACAGAAATATAAACATAATCTCCATTGCTCATTTCTCTTGTTACGTTTATCTCTTTTCCCTTATAATCTGAGGTTGAAGCTATCTTTTTATAACCAAAAGTCCCCCACGGCAAACTATCAATTGAGATACGCTCTTTAGCTATAAAAGCCGTATAAGAAACAGTTTTAGTTAAAAATTGCTTAATAGAATTTTTATCAATCCAACCTATATTTTTTCCATTTGTTAGTATATAGATGTACTTCCCGTCTTCTGTTTCTCGGGTAATTTGTAATTCTTTACCTGTATAGTCTGAAGATGAAGCTATTTTTTTATAACCAAAAGTACCCCATGGTAAACTATCAATTGAGATACTATTTTTTGCTATGATTCCTGTGTAAGAAAGAGTTTTTGTTTTAAACTGTTGTATTGCATTTTTGTTGATCCATCCTAGACCTTTTCCATCAACTAAAAGATAAACATATTCTCCATCTTTTGTTTTCCGAGTTACTTGCAGCTCTTTCCCTAAATGGTCAGTTGATGAGGACACTTTTTTATATCCAGGAATACCATATGGTATTGTGTCTATCGATATACTAGTTTTTTTAATAATTGCATTATAGGCAACAATATTCGTTTCAAATAAATTTAAGGCTTGTGAATTTATCCAACCTATTTCTTCTCCGTTCACTACAATAAAAGCGTATGCTCCATTGTGTGTTTTTTTTGTGACTTGAGCTTCTATTCCTACAAAGTCTGAAGAACTTGCAATTTTTTCAAAACCTTTTATTCCCCACGGTAATGAATCAATAGATATTCCGCTTTTTGTAATAACTGTGTTGTAATTAGTCTGTTCCCATAAATCATAGTTTTGTAAATCATAACTTGCAATAATACTATTCAATTTAGAGGCATATTCTGGATCTGTAGCATATCCAGCATCAGATAATGCTTTTGTAGCTTCTTGGTAAGTTCCTGCATTTTTCAACCACACTTTTTGATATCGATCTTTCTTTAAAAATAATGCATGATCTTTAAAAGTTTCTGTATAGGAAGAATACTTTCTGAATTTAGCTGAAATTGTTATATAATATCCACCATCTTTGTGATTTTGATCCTTAACCCATTCTTTAGTATCTACAGTTACAAAATTTCCAGTATAACCATTTTCAGCTTTTATCCCGAAGAGGTTATAATTAGGGGCTTTTGATAAACTACTGTTCCCCCAACCACTTTCTAAAATAGCCTGTGCCATAATAACCGACGGGTATAGTCCATATTGATTTCCCATATTTACAGCAGCTGAAGCAATACTATTGATGAAAACAGTAGTAGGGACTATGGAATTAGTGCTAAACAAAGAAATTTTATTTTTTTTGTTTATTTCTTCTTCCATAATTTTCATAGCTAATTCACGATTTTCTTCTAAAGAAAAAACGTTCTCTTTAATCTCTTCTGTTTCATTTTCTTCTGCACTTGTTGAATCTTCTTCTTTCTCGCTATTAGCTGCTTCAGTCTCTTCTGTTTCATTATCAATTGTTGTAGCTTCTTCTGTTTTACTATTAGTTTTTGTTTCATTTTCATTATCAATAGTTGATTCTTGCTCACTTGTTTCATTACTTGAATTCATTATTTCAGTATTGTCTATTTCTTTAGTTTCTAAAATAGTTTCTTCTGCTGCTACAGGATTTTCAGAACTTTCTGATTCATCTTTTTTTATTTCTACATTATTATCTTTTTCATCTTGTTTGGTAATATCCGTTTCAACTAGTTCCTTATTAGTATTAGAATTATTTCCCTCTGCTAACACAATTGTTGGTGCAACAGCTGATAAAAATATCGATAAAACAATAGAACTCACTAGTGTTGCATAAATATAGTCAGAATATTCTGAACTATTATTTTCTTGAAAAAAGTAAAAAAAATCGAATGCTTACGCAAAGGATGACTATTTCCAGAAAATTTTGCTTATTTAGCTGATTCCATTAGCATCCAACAACAACGTTTTATTGTAGTCAATTGG